>JAKSQT010000029.1 GCA_024403995.1 Ruminococcus sp. | reverse complement strand
CTGATGCAAAGAACAGAGGTGTTGAGCCCTTGCGGAAATCGGCTACCATTGTTGCACTTGAATCCATTGGTGTGCCATAGTCCTGTAAACCGCCCTGTTGCGGCTGCTGCCACTGAGGCTGAGTTGTCTGAGGCTGCCACTGCTGCTGTGTTGTTGTGGTGGTTGTAGTTGTTGGCTGCTGCCACTGCTGAGTAGTCTGCTGAGGCTGCTGCCACTGTTCCCAAGGATTCTGCTGCTGCTGACTGCCGTTCTTGCCGTTCTTATCAAATGTTACCCACTGATAATGTGCAGTAAGAGGAGTCTTTCCGTTGTATGCCTTGAGCCATTCATCAACGCCGATACCATTCCATGTATTCATCATGATTCTGCCCGGTGTCTTTGGAATGTTGTTTGTTGCTCTGTATACTTCCTTGCCGTCTACATACCATGCGATGTAGTTTGGCTGCCAGTCAAAGCCGTATGTATGATATCCCTGTGATGCATCAAAGCCGAGGTCATACATGAATTCGTGTCCGCCCTGACCGTTTGTATAGTAGTTGAACTGAACCTTTGTTGTATCCTTGCCGAGAACTTCGATATCAATTTCATCCCACGGATTATCCTCTGAAGGACCTGTGTATGTGAAGAATGATGATACTACACCGTCATTCTTGATAGCCTGCATTGAAGTCTCATAGTAGCCGTAGCTGTATGTATCTGCTGTTCTGTATTCAGCGCCTGCGTATGGATATTTGCCTGTGTAGTCCTTGTCGATTTTAAGTGTGAGAACGCCTTCTGCAAGTGAAGTATTGCTCTCATACCAGCCGCAGTTGAAAGGATCGCCGTTTGTCCATCCGTCTGATGCAAAGAACAGAGGTGTTGAGCCCTTGCGGAAATCGGCTACCATTGTTGCGTTTGAATTAATTGGTGTGCCGAAATCCTGTAAGCCGCCCTGTTGCGACGGCTGCTGAGGCTGAGTTGTAGCCTGTGTGGTTGCCTGAGTTGTCGGCTGTGTTGTTGGCTGAGTTGTAGCCTGTGTAGTCGGCTGAGTTACAGGAGTCTGTGAGTATGACTCAGGAAGCTGTCTGATAAGGTTGAGCTTATATTTCTGAATAGAAAGAGCATCATTGTTTGTTATGCCGTTGCCGCTCTGTTCAACATCGGCATTATCCATGCCTGCACGGGTGATATGAGTTGTTTCAGAGCCGTTGATACCGAATTTATCTGGATTTACAAGTGACTGCATAATAAGAACAACGTCAGCCATGTTAACGTTGTTGTCGCAGTTTGCGTCGCCCCATAATGAAGCGGCATTTGATGTAATTGCAGGAACAGCAGCCATTATTGTAATGGCAGAAAGAGCAACTGTCCATTGTTTAAAACTTCTGTGTTTCATATTGATTACCCCTCTCCAAAACTTGGAAGTATTAGGGCAACACCGCACAAAGCACGTCTGACGACTTTGTACGGTGTTGCCTTAGGTTTGGCATACAGATCAGACACCAGAACGCATAAGGCGGTACGTTCTGACCATTTTATCAAATCTGTATACATTCATTCACATTTTACAATTTTATTATACCGTACAGTCGATGAAATATATATCATTTTTTTGACAATAATGGTAAAATCATGACGTTCGGTATATGTATAAGCCACATTTACATAGCATTAATGGTATAATTTCTTAATTGGCAGTAATTTAGTTGGTGAAGCAATAATATTTTGAAAAGTTGATAAAGAGTTGAAAAACAGGCTGTAGAATACAGATATAAAAGGAAAGGAGCGGTCTTATGGCTGATACAATTGAAATTAAAAAGGTAAACAAATTCTATGGCAAAAAACAGGCTCTTTATGACATCGACCTGACTATCGGGCAGGGAATGTTCGGACTTCTCGGCAGAAACGGCGCAGGCAAGACAACTCTCATGAAAACCCTTGCTGCACTTCATAAAAAGAAAAGCGGCAATATCACCATCTGTGGGATACCAATTGAAAAAGCAAAGGCGATTCGCAGCATTACAGGCTATCTTCCGCAGGATTTCTCAATGTATCCGTCAATGACAGTAACCGAAAGCCTTGACTACCTCGGAGCGCTGTCGGGAATGGACAAAAAATCAAGAACAGAACGTATTCCGCAGCTGCTGAAAAAGGTCAATCTCACACAGCAGAAAAAAACGAAAGTCAAGGCTCTTTCAGGCGGCATGAAGCGCCGTCTCGGAATTGCACAGGCTTTGCTGCATAACCCGAAGGTGCTCATAGTTGACGAACCTACAGCAGGTCTCGACCCCGAAGAACGTATACGTTTCCGCAATCTGCTCTGTGAGGTCGCTGAGGAACGCATTGTCATTCTTTCAACGCATATTGTAGGCGATATCGAAGCCTCCTGCGAAGACCTCGCCATAATGAATGAAGGCAGAATCCTCTGGAAAGGCACTGTTTCCCAGCTTCTTGACATGGCAAAGGACAAAGTGTGGCTTATAAATACCGAAAAGCGCTTTGTTACTGCTGTCAAGAAAGAATATATCGTCACAGGCTCGGTCATTCACGGCGATAATGCAGACATAAGAGTCATTTCCGACACCGTTCCTGATTTACAGGGTGCGATCCGAATCGAACCAAATCTTGAAGATGCATATATGTACTGTCTGTACAGTCACGGCTGCATTGCGAAAGGAGATGAGGAATAATGCTGTTTTTCAAGGAATGCAAAAAAGTATTTTTTTCTGTCACATATTTTATCTATTTAGCTGTTATGATATTAATGTTTATAAGTCAGTACTGGTTTGATGCAAAAATAACAGTGGAAAAGCCTGTTGAAGGCGGCGATTTTGGCTGCACCACTGTTTTTGACGCAGAAACTATCATGCCAAATGCCACCGCTGCGTTTATGAACGACTTTTATAATGGTGAGTTTATCTGCTATCCATACGGCTTTATAAAAAAAGTTCACCCTGACGCATTTGAAAATGAAAAACTTTGCAGTATCATATCTGAAATAACAGGATATTCTGCGGCAGAAATTGAAGAACTAAGAAATTCGGCAGCGGTGCTTGAATATTACGAGGAATTCAGTACAACTCCCAAAATTCAGTATAAATTTCCTGACCTGAAAATTGCTGAAGGAATGACATATGAGCATTTCTGTGAGCTGATAGATGAAGCAGATGACATTCTTGGCGGCGGTTCATCTTATAACAGTGACGGACTTGAGTACTATTCAAAGGAAGTGCCGATAACTTATGAAGAAGCCCTTGCCGAATACAATGAATTTGCAGAAGATGATAAGGTAACGGGCGGACTTGCAAGACTATTCTGTGATTATCTCGGAATTGATATTGTACTTATACCTGTATTTGTTGCGGCGGCATTCACATATACCGACAGGAAAAAGAAAATATCGGACATAATCTATTCACGCAAAATATCGTCTGCAAAGCTTGTTCTGACACGTTTTGCCGCACTTGTGGTCATGATGCTTATACCTGTACTCTTAATGGCGGCAGCGGCGCATATTCAGGCTGCAAAATTATACAGCGGCACAGAACTTGACAATACCGTTTTCTATACCCTGACGCTTGAATGGCTGCTTCCGAATCTTATGGCGGCAACTGCCTTCGGAATGCTCATAACCGAGCTTTCGTCACCGATAATTGCTGAAATACTCGGCATTGCAGTCTGGTTCAAAGAGGTATGTTTAGGCTCATATGAACTTGTCGGTGATATATCATCATTTGACCTTATTATCCGCCATAACTCCGAAATGTACAGAAGTGTATTCATGGCAAATTACAGCGAATTCATATTCAGCCGCTGTTTCTGGGCAGGCATTGCGCTGGTCATGGTGACAGGTACAATAGCGGTCTATGAACTGAAAAGAGGTGGAGTATTAAATGAATTCCGACTGCCTTTTAAGAATAACAAAATCAAATCTAAGGCATAATTTTCTGCCATATGCACTGCTTTCTTCAGGACTTTTGCTGTTTGTGCCTGTTATTTTCGGCATATGTGAACTTGACAGGCAATTATCTGCACAGCCGCTTGAAATGTATCTCAGTCTTACGGGTATGTTCGTGCTCACGCCGGTATTCATGCCTGAGCAGAACACGGAAATACGTGATACAGTGCGTTCAAAGCGTATGGACTGCACAGAAGTATATCTCATAAGATCATTGTATTCGCTGCTGTTCATGGCGCTTATAATTGGTGGTTTTACGCTGTATATGCATCATATGAACTGTGATGTGGACAAATGGCATTTTATATCGGGATACGGTGCGGCACTGTTTCTCGGTTCAGTCGGTTTTTTCGTTTCAGGGGTGAGCGGAAATACCGTTGCAGGTTTTATGGCATCATCTGTCGTGTATATCGCCAATTTCGGCATGGGGAAAAAATTCGGGGATCTTTGCATTTTTACGATATCATATCACACAAACGGCAGGATATGGGTACTTTATGCAGTCTCAGCAGTACTTATTATCACAGCGCTTATTGCTGACAGATACAAAAAATCAATATAAGGCAACACCGCACAAAGCACGTCTAACGACTTTGTACGGTGTTGCCATAAAACAAGGCGGACAGCAAATCAAAAAGCTGTCCGCCTGTTTTTATGCAATTACAGTATCATAAGTCTTGAATGATTTTTTATGCCGAGTTCACTCAGCTTTTTGTCAAAATCATAAATAGTACCGTCCTCACGGCTGCACAGCACATCCGAACCGCTTCCGCAGAAAAATCCTCCCGATATCTCAGAAAGAATGTCCGTGAGCAGCTGAACAGCCTCATAGACATACATATCGCCGTTCAGATAAATTTCATATGTCCTGCCGCTTGCCGGAAGGTAGACCTCTGTTAATATCTTATCCATTCTGTTCACCCGCTATATTAATAAGATTGCTGCATACACGTCCGTTCTTCACCACAACAGCAGTCTGGTCTGTTGAATTTGTATCATCTGCATTGCTGACCTCAAACAAATTCTGACTTGTGAAACCTCCGCCGAGCCATATTCCAAGCTCACTGAACCATTCATCATGTGCATTGTCAAAGGAAAGCACATCGATCTGCTGATCGCCGCTTACGATAATTCGCTCATAGCAGCCGCACGGATCATGCATCTCATCAGGCGTATCAAGAACTACATAGTGTATCTTGTGGATATCGCAGTAAAGCATAGCTTCAACAAATCTCGCCATACAGAGCATACTCTTGTCTGCCAAAGCCCTGAAGCCGTTTACGACTATGTACAGATCACCAACATCATCAGGCATTCTCAGAGACTTGTCCTCGCCCTCAATAAGTGCCTGATCACGTTCAACATACATCTGCTGGAATGCAGCCTGCCATTCTTCAAGCTCCGAGCCGTCTTTATATGTATATTTCGCATCAGACGGCAGATCTACTGACGAATTTGTATCAATAAGAATGACTTCGGCACTGCTGTCAGCCGCAAGTACGCCTGAAATATAAGCCGCATAGTCCGAAAGCATCTTCTCTGATTTCGATGAAACAAACGTAATATAGACGTTTTTCATATCCTCAGTCCATATGTCGGTGCTGTCAGCCATCTGACCAAGCGGTACAGCTTCAATGCTGCCTGCCATATCAAGAAGTTTGCTTGTATCAAACTGCTCAAAACGCTTTACGAACTGTTTTGCCGCAGTACTTCCTGCGCCTGATGCAGCCTTTCTGCAAAGCTCATTGATGATTCCTGTCGGGTCTGCATCTGCCTCAGTGAATGTGCTGTCCTCGGCATTCGGGTCAAACGGCAGTATATCAGCCGTCTGGAATTCGTATACATGAGCGCCGTAGCGGACAAGTCCCCTGCCCTTGCAGTCTGACGGGATAATGCCCTCTGTTCGTCCGAGAACTGCGCTGTAGTCAAGCTTATCGTTCATTCTCAGCATGAGATGCTGTCCGATATTCTGCTTTATTCTTGAATGTACATTTATTGACTGCGAGCCGATAACAACGTATATTCCGACCTTTGCACCCTCTCGAGTGATGTATGCGAGGTCAAAGAGTATGTCCTCATACTCCTCCGAGAAAAGAGAATAATTGTTAAGTATCAGCACGATATTAGGCATTGTTTTGCCTGAAAATCTGCAATACTCGCTGTATTCTCCGCCGTATGGCGCAAACATTCTGTTTCGGCTGATAATTTCGGCTTTCAGCTCTGCGATAAACTGCTTAACAAGCTCATTTTCGTCAGCAAGAACAACACTGCTGACCTGCGGTGCCTTCTCGAAAACTTTAAGATATCCCGAATCAAAATCAAGTATGCAGATATTCACTCTGTCTGCGGTATATCGGCTTATGAGCGAATAGATCAGCGTTATGAAGAACATATCCGAGCCGCTGCCCTGAACGCCGTAAACGCAGACATTTCCCTTTGATGAAAACGGCAGCGTCATTATCTCCTGTTTGCGCTCATAAAGATCATCCCACTTGCCTATAACAGGCTCTATTGAATATTTGTCATGTTCGCCGCTGTACTCGCTGTACAGATTGTCAATGTTGATGAATGACGGCAAAGGCAGCAGCCATAGCGGTCTTACCTTGATGTCACGGGCAATATCTATGAGATACTGTCTTACTGCAACAAGTTCAGAAACAGTATGTTCGCCCTTTGCCTTGCTGCGGTTCTTTATTGTTTTTTCGCAAATTACCGTACCTGTGCTGCCGATAAGCTCTGCGGATTTTTCCTTTTCGGCATTGTTCCTGTCAACGCCCGTATAGTCAGCACCGCACCATGCCGACTGTCCGAGACTGAACTGCTCGTTATAGCCGACCTGCAGGTAAAAGCGTCCGGTAGTCTTTATCTCAGCCGCATCAGGACAATGGATAACAGCCGTACTGTCAGCCTTATCCTGAACCTTGAGACATATCTTGAAACGTGAGTTGCTCCAGATCTGCGGGCTTACAACACTGTCCGGCTTCTGTGTGGCAAGTATGAGGTGAACACCGAGGCTTCGTCCGATACGTGCAGTACTTACCAGTGAGTCCATGAACTCAGGCTGCTGTGTTTTCAGCTCGGCAAACTCGTCGCAGACTATGAAAAGATGCGGCAGAGCTTCAAGATCAGTACCGTTTCTTCTCAGTTCCTGATATTTATAGATGTCCATCGTACCCTCGCCCGATACCTTACGTGCCACCTTGAACATACTCTGGCGGCGTTTCAGTTCGCTTTCGATGGATATTCTCGACCTCTCAATTGTCGCAACATCGAGGTTTGTAAGCGTTCCCACAAGATGCGGCAGTTTGACAGTGCGCTCAACTTCCCTGCCGTTTTCAACAGTTCTCTCGATGCTCTCAAATGCATCGGCAAGACCGCCGCCCTTATAGTCGATGATAAGGAATGCGGCTTCCTCAGGGCTGAAGTTAACGGCAATAGAAAGAATAAATGTTATGATGCTCTCACTCTTACCTGAACCGGTAGTACCTGCGATAAGACCGTGCGGGCCGTGGTATTTTTCGTGAAGATCGATATAGAAGCTGTCGCCTGCCTGATTTACGCCGATAGGTGTCTGGAGCGACTTGGACGGATTATTCTCCGACCACCTTGTAAGGCAGTTCAGATGCTCAGGCTTTGATACCTTGAACATCTCCAGAAATGTGACCATTTTCGGCAGTTTATTGCGCTCTGATGACAGATCGAGCTTGATATTCGATATGCTGTTGATATAATTATTGAACAGTCTGTCATCAATTCTGTCAGGCACAAACTGCTGTACGATATCCTTTGTTTCGGCTGTGCTCTGCTTTTCCTTTTCCTTGTCACCCTTGGTATTTCCGGGACGTATTCTCTGGAACATACACGCCTTGTCACGGCTCTCGAAATCGAAAATTATATCAGATTCAAGGTAGTTGCGCTGATAGAAAAGCGTTATCATGCTGAAACGTATTTCCTTGTAGCATTTGAGAATCTGCTGGACAGGAGTCATCTGCTCCGTCAGTTCTCTGTCAGCCGTTATAATAAGGTAATACGGACGCTTTGTCTCACGCTCCTCAGCACGTTCGGTGACTTCCTTTTCAAGCTGAACGGAAAGCTCCTTGATGTCCTCACTGCTTGATGCAACAAATCTGAATGTATTGCTCTCGTCCCATACGTGCGGAAGCCATCTTACATAGTTCCATACATCTTCATCAATACTGTTGTATATGAAAACAAGTTTCAGTTCATCATAGCTGTAAAGCGCTGTAAGCTGAACGACCAGTGCCCTTATGAACTCCTCAGCCGCTGTTTTATCGCCTGTACATCCGCACAGACAGCCTTCTTTCAGCGAAAGCGGAATGTTGACATTTTTCAGTTTCCGCTCCTCGCTGACAAGCTGATAGAGATTTTCAGACACAGTGTCATTCATCGATGCAAGGCTCTTTTCGGGATATTTTATATCAATAAGTGCATCTGTATCGCCCTTGCCGATGCAGACTTTCATGAAATCCTCATCACTTATATGCCTGCACCAGAGGTACTTGTCAGGCACAATACCGTTTCCGACTGCAAGACCTGCACATCTGTCCGAGAGGTAGTTTATCTCGTTCATTATGTCGCACTCGTCATTCTTTATGCGCTCGATCTCGCTTCGTGCGTTGCTGATATACCCCGAGTACATTTCAAGGCGTTCCTGATTTTTCTTCTTTTCGTGCTTTCTCTGGCTTTTCGTAAGAATTGAAGGCCACAGCATAGCCGAAAGCATCATAGTGCCCGCCATGATTATTGACGGTACGACATATGACATATTCGTGTCACGGTAATACGCCGCAAGCACGGAATAGCCTGCCGTGAGCACCGAACCTGTACACATTGTAAACGACGGACCGAGTTTCAGGAGAACCGAATCATTCTTTTTTGCCTCCTTCATAGGCGGAGCTTCAAGAGTGATCTTCTTTTCGGTCAGCTTCTTTTCGTTGAGTTTGAGTGTGCGGTAGAAGTACTTTTTTTCGGCTTTATTATCAGTTGACGGTCTGACTGAGGACGATACGAATGCCGGCTTTTCAAAAAAGCAGTTTGCATCATATCTGACAGCATCATCATAGATATTTGCGGCAATGAAATCACTGCCGATTATGAATTTATAGCCTAAGATCGATACTGCATCGCCTGCGCTCAGAACAGTGTTCTTAATTCGCCTGTTATTGACGAATGTACCGTTTCTGCTTTCCATATCCTCTACCGACCAGACACCGCCCCTGCGTGAAAGAATGGCGTGTCTGCCCGAAACATAGGGGTTGCTGATGGTTATGGTGTTGTCCTTTTTCTGACCTATGCTTATTTCTGAGTCGGCATTTTTCAGGAAAAGCTTCTTGTACATACACCTGCGCTGAATGACAGGCTCGGAAAGAACTATGCATTCCTCGCCTGCGGTCTCAACGGTAAACAGGTCATTATCTGCGATATTATGCGATTCTGCATAGCCGTTGTCATCTTTTATGCGGCAGTCGTTTCCCGAAGATATCATCCACTGATTTTCCTTGCCGTCGATAGCAAGCTTATGAGTCCCGTCGCCGCTGTAATATTCAATAAAATAACGTCCTTCCTTCTTATCGGGAAGTGTTACCATGCTGAGTGAACTGCTCTGTATAAACGTAATTAAAAGCACTTAACCTGCACCCGCTTTCTTTCTTGTAGTTTTTTTCTGAAGTCCCGGATATTCCTTCCATTTCACTCTTACCATAAGCCCGTAGAATATGTGGTAATCGAAATTGACAAGTTCATATTCAAGAAGTTTCGTACCGTTTGTATGGCAGTATTCCCACCTGAAAACGTCACCGAGTTCATTGAGGTCACGCTCAAAAGGCTCGATAATACGCCTCGCAACGGCTCTGTCAGTTGAGATGACATCGTCATATTTCGGAAGTTCCGGAGTACATTCAAGAAGTGTCTTTACGCTTATGGTATCGGCATTTTTCTTGAAATAGTTCATTTTCTTATGCTCTGATATTTTTTTCAGGAAATAGTAGCTGTTGGGGTTTTTCTTGTGATTGAGGCTGAAAAGCTTCATAGGATACGGCATTACAGGCATATATTTCAACACCCTGAAAAATTCTGTGCTGAACTCGAAAAATATCATATTATTCTTGATAACCGCCGAATCACAGAGCTTTATGCCGTTGAAGCTCTGCTCACGGTTAGAAGATTTCGAGAATGTCAGCTTCATGTTTGAAAGGGTTTTAAGCTCGGCATTTACCTGTTTGCGTGTCTCCTTGATATTTTTCAGTCCGCACATATCCATATATTCTTCAAGCGGCAGGCAGACTGTCTGTTCCTTTGCGCCTGTTTCGGTACAGCGTATCATTATCGCATCAATAAGGCGGTGAGTTGTAGCTTTCAGACCGTTTCCGAGCTGTGAGAAATTTTCAAGTGTAACGCTGAGATTGCCGTTTTCGAGAATAAGCATATCATTTCCGTCAGCCGCACTTGCACTTGAAGTTTTCAGCATGGCAAGCTTATTTGTCGCACTTGACTGTCTCATAATGCTGAATTTGTTTCGGGAAACTGAATTGATCTGAAGATTGGTTTTGAGTATGCTTCCGATAGGCTGTGATATTCCGTCAATAGCAGATGGTGTCTTTTTCATCAGGCATCACCTTTTTCTGCAAGAATATCCACAAGTGCATCAAGTGATGTACGGAAAATGCCTATGTCATCAAGCAGACATCTCACTTTTTCTACATTCTCAGCACACGGGAAAAAAGCGTCAGTATCAATGATCTCGAAAACATCTTCGAGAATCCGCTTTTTATTGCTGAACTCATCTCCTTCTCCTGCAATTTCATCACTGAAAGCGATACGTTTTTCGTTCATTTCATTTATCTGCTCTATCAGCTGTTCAGCATCAACGCTGAAAACATTGAATTCGTCAAGTCCTATACGCTCTGCAATAAGCCTGCAAAGCTCGTTGTATGCAAGATTTCGCCTCATACCGTTTTCAAGCAGTTCTGTACGGAAGCTGCATATTTTCTCCTTCATAGCCTCAATATTTTCAAGGCACATCATCTCCTGAAAGCAGTCAATTTCAGGCTGTATGAAATAATCCTCAACCGTAAGGCATTTCGGGCGGCACGGAAATTCATTGGAAATAAGCGCAAAACCACGCTGTTTAGCCAATGCACCCGGAGGCGGCATTTCAAGATACTGAGTTTCTGTCATAATTATCGGGAGATTTTCGATAAGTTTTCTTGCGTGTTCGACCTGTTGAGCCTGAGCCATGTACATGAGCAGACGGCTGCATCCGTTCCATGCCTGTTGATTGTATGCAAACGCCATAGCCTGTGCTCTCTGGACAAACGACTGAAGCTGTACGAAGCATTCAAGCTTTTCAGCCTCCTCAACATCGGAAATGCGTGAGACAAGCTCGTCAAGCTGTTCCTGATTTATGATATTTTCGCTGCCGGAATTATTGCTCATACCTTTCTGTCGTTTATAAAGCTCTATATCATTGCAGATAAGACACAGCCCGAGCTTTTCGCCTGAAACTGTGCTGTCATTTATTATTTCTTCAAGCAGTGTTTTCATTTATCCGCCTTCTTTCTGTTATGGGCATCTCTAAAAACTCGTTTTGAATAAGAAAAAGCAGATAGGTACAGTAGATGCAAGAAAAGCCATCGAAGGCGTGCTTTCGCACTACGAGAGGGCTTGACGCAGCAGATGCTGTGCATAGCTGCTTTTTCTCAGAAGGGGTTTTTAGAGCTGCCCTTATGCTTGTGTATCTTTTCCGATGAAAAACACCGCACAAAGCCTGTTTTCACAAACCTTGTGCGGTGATGATGTCAGCTGCGTGACCTCTTTTTTCTTCTGATAAGGAATGCCGCAGCTCCTCCGAGTACTACAACTCCGGCAGCCGTTACCTTTACCCATGTCTTATGTGCTGCAAGTCGTACTACGTTTGTTGATACGAGGATATTCTTATATGCATATTCAATTTTATTGTCAGCCATATCAACGAGAACTACCCTGATATCCTGAGTATGCTTTGCATTCGGAAGCTCAAATACACACTCATCGCCTTCAATGCTTGAAGGTATCTTCTCATCGTCGATATAAACTATTGATTCTTTCAGTTCAATGTTATCTGAAACAGAAAGGCGGACCTGATGACTTGTGCCCTTATATGCACCGTTATCGGCTATATTAAGCGGAATGCAAAGCGGCGCAGTCTTATCCACGCAGAATGAAAGTTCTGCCTTTTTCTTTTCAGAGTCACTGATATTGGTATTTCCTGCCTCATCGAATGAGTGAACGGAAATGGTATATCTTGCATCCTGAGCGAAATGCTTCTTAGGAATCGTGTATGTATAACATGACCATTCCTTATCGCCGCCCGAATACTCGACCTTGAAATCGGTATTGTCTTTAAGCTCTTTGATAACGCCGTCCTGAGTTATTATTACGCTGTACGGAGCGGAATGCTTATCAACGTTATACTCCTTGATAACGATGTCCTTTTCCTCAGTGATGAACTTTCCTGCGATCTTTCCGGTCTCCTCATCGAAAACGAATGTCGAGCCGTATCTGTTGACCGAGAAAGTATGCTCACTGCCGAATTTGTTGCCTGATTTATCCTTTACAGATGCGCTGATGGTATATATATCGTCATATTCCTCCTCATTCGGGATATTGTCGAAAATATACTCATAGCCGCCGTCAATTTCATTGAGCTGACCTTTCACTTCAAGATCATTGCCACGTTTTGCACCCTTCATGGTGACAGAAATGCTGTCCTTATCGAGGTTTGTATCCGTAAACGTGATATGCGGTCTTATCTCGGCACCGTTATTTGCCGGTTTTACGCCGCTGAACTCGACCTTCGGAGCTTTCTTGTCGATGGTGAACTTCTTGTTGAACGGATCAACACTGTTTCCTGCCATATCAGAACCGGAGATATTGACATCATATTCGCCGTCCTCAGAAAATCTGATGGTAGCGGTATAGGAACTGCCGTTCTTTGTCCAGTCGGAAAGCTTCGGGAAGCCGTCGGTCTTGCCGTTGAAAGTACCTGAAACAACTATTCTGTTCGGATCAAAGTTGTCATCATCAACAGTAAATGTAGCAGAAACAGCCTTATTGTAATACTTCTCATTTGAAGGGTCTGCATCAAATCCTGAATTAAGCTTCGGAGCAGTTCTGTCAATAGTGAATGCATCGGATTTATATTCATTTGCTTCAAGATCGCCCATATCCCTGCATTTTGCAGTAAGCTGATATGTGCCGTCATTCTCGAAAACTACCTCTGTCTGGTACTGAGCCTCGTCAGTACCCTCCTTGCCGTTTACATGAGTCCATGTAAGGTTCTGTCTCACGCCGTTTATCATGATATCGGTCTTTGCGGCATCGAAGTTTCTTTCGGTTACGGTAATGACAGCCTTTCTCGAATTCTTGTAGATATTTTTGTACTGCTGGTCAGCCGAACCGTTTATATCCGAGAACACTACATCAAGAACAGGAACAGTCTTGTCAATGCTGAATTCCTTGACAGCTGTCTCCATATCGTCAGGATTTCCTGCATTATCGGTAAGACGCATACTAATTTTATTTCCGTTGGCATTTTCGGTAACATTTACCTCTCGTGATATCTCAGGAACGAGGTTAACGTCCTTCACATCGTCGGTAATATGCCACTGTTCAGCCTCATCGCCCCAAAGATCGCCGTTATCGTTTACATAGACATTCTTTTCGCCGATGCCTGAAACAGCCGTATAAACGGAAGCAATATCCGAGAATGTATCTTTAACCTTGAGTTTTGCAATGATATCTGCATTATAGAGAGGCTTGCCGTCTCTGTCGGTATACTGTGTCTCAGGCAGTTCTATCGACATTGATGAAGTAGCAGAATGCTTTTCGCCGTTTTCGGTGATGATACCGAATGTTACAGCCTCATCTGACGGTCTGCCGACATTATCAACAGCAGTTACCTGCATAGTGCCCTTGAAGTTTACAGGAATATTCACGCTCCATTTTTTTGCATCAATGCGTGTATTCGGTACATCTGTCATGAAGTCCGTACCGTCTGCATTCAGAAGCTTTACATTTATTCCGCTGATGCCTGAACTCGGCTCATCGTCCTCGACCTCAACTATGACCTGAGTATCATTCTGTGCAAAGAACGCATATTTCAGAATATTCAGGTTATTCTTGATATCATTGTTGAGCACAGTGATGCGTGATGCTGTCGGATCATCAAGGTCAACATAGAATCTTTCGGTTGTTTCGCCGCTGCTTGGATTGCCTGCATAGTCACAGACATCGACCATTACCTTGACGCTGCCGACCTTGCTTATCTCAGTGCTGCCCTCGAAATATGTACCTGTTCTGCGCTCATATTCGCCAAGCTCAGCTACTACGGCATCGCCTTTCATGAGGTATGCCTTGAATTTATTGGTATCAGCTGCCTTCTCAAAACCGATATAATACTCTCCTGATGCAAGGTCAGCCTCGGAAATACCCATATCAGCAAGGCTGAATACCTGTCTGCTGTCATTTATTGATATTCCAAGCTCTTTTATGCCCGAAGCTATCTCAGGATTAACGTCAGCCGCTTTGATAACGAGCTTTGCCTTTTCATAGCTGTCGAACCATTTCTTTTCAAGGCTGCCTGACATTTCCGAATAATCGGGAGTTGCACTAAGCTGTAAACCAATTTCAGGACTTGCTGAGTCAACGATGATATTGAAATCGCTGCTTACATTTGTATTTCTCTCACTTTCGCTGACTGCACTGCCGTCAGAGCCGTTTCCGACATTATCGTAGGCAAAAACGTTCACAGGAACCTTGATATTCCTGCCGCTGAAATCCTCTGATCTGACATTATAGGCATATTTGCCTGCTGTTCCGGTCGCTGACATCTCAATTTTGCCGTCTTTGTCGCTGCCTTTTGAGAAATAAGAGCTGCCGTCAAGGTAAACATATACCTTATCGATACCCGAACCCTTTTCGGTAAATGATGCATATATTTTACTATTTGAATCGATTACATAGTCTCCGGAGCTGTTCTGTATAGCATAATCCTCTATCCAGATGCGGCTCATCTCCTCGTCCTCATCATTTGTAGTCTTGTCAATTGTCGGAGAATAGCCGTCTACTCTGATATGCACCTCATTTGAACCGCTTGCATTATTGCTGTTGTCCAAAGCATAAAATTTGATTTTTTCATCAATGACCGACTTTGTATCCTTTGGTGTTACTTTTACTGAAAATTTACCTGTATTTGAATCAAATGAGACAGAGGCAGTATAGTCAGTCGCAGCTTTTGCAGCAGTATTTTCTGTGCTTGAAGCCACCTTTTGATATTCACTGCGCACACCAAGAATATCATTGATAAGATTATTGCGTTTATCATACAGTGTATCACGATCTTTTTTAAGAGAAGCAATTTTCGCTTCGGTCTCTGACTCTATTGCGGCTAAATCAGAACGTAAAATCTGAACTTGTGCTTCTATTTCCGATGCTTCAAATGCATCTGAAGCTGAAACCGACTCGATCTTTGAGTTTATATCATTTGTCTTGTTGATAAGCTCGTTATCTGCGGCATTTATCTGTTCCTCAACGGACATAATACTGTTGGTGAAGCCTGTCTCCATCCTATCGATAAGGGCATTACATTTTGAAGTGTCGGTGAGAATGTCCCTGTAATAGTCATAAGAGCTTTCAAATTCCGGGTCATATTCGCTGATAGGAAGTGCTGCCAGTTTATCTGAATACTCCAGAACACTTTGTCTCATACCTTCCGTCTCGAAAACGCCTGATACGCTGCTTGCCGAATCCCATCCGCCTGCCGGTCTGTCAAAGCGGTAATTTCCGACAACTATTGACTTTATTTCCTGTTTGTTTTTGCTTTCATTGTTGATAAATTCATCATATATCTGCTTGATCTCCTGTTCTTCAAATGAAGACGGAGAAGCCGTCTTGATCGGGCAGTCTTCATTATCCGAAACGTCAAATGAGAAAGTGCTGCCCTTGTCACTTCTGACCCAGTTGCTGCTGCTTTCAACGTTACTGATAACAGGAGCTTTTTTGTCGAAATACAGGCAGATATTATCCTTGAGCACACTTTCAGAAGCAGCATTCAGAACATTTTTGATAATAACGAACTTGATCGTATCATCGTTTAACTGAATCTGATTATCCGTTTCGGTTATCGGCATATAGGACACGCTTGGAACAAAACTGCCATTGTAATATACATAATACAGCGCACTTCCGCCGTAATATTTCTTGTCAAAATTTACAAGCGGATATGTCAGACCTACACCGGTTACGGCATAGCAGCTGCCATTTCTGAGAGATGCAGCCTTTGAAGGTGCAAGATCATATTTCTCGCCGTCTTTGAATTCTGAATAAACAAGCTTGATATTAAGCTGTTTATTGTGGTCAACAGTTATATAGCTGACGTGTTTTTCAAGGTCTGCAATAAGAGTTCCATAGTCAACAAGTACTTCCTTGCCGCCTTCAAGAGTGTAGCTGCTTAGGTAATAGTTGTCGCCGTAGAGATACGGTATCTTGATATTGCAGGACGCATCATCCGTATCGGATTCATTTTTTCTGTCAACCGTGATCTGGAAATTGCCTTTTTCGCCGTCCTCACCGCTGAAATAAACAGAAGCTTTTACAAAGCTGTTGACTGACGAGATTTTCAGCGTATCGCCGCTTATATGGTCAAAAGCTGTATCCTTTGCAACAGCATCAAGGTTAAAGACATTTCCGCTTACATTGTATACCTTTGAAACAGACTTGCCGTTGGTGACAACTATGAGCTTTTTATCTGTAACATCAAGATTTATGCTGCTGAGATACTTCCATGGCTGCTGGCGTATACCATGGCTCTCCCATTCCTCCTTGTCCTGATATTTAAGTGTGGAATCAAGCTGTATCTTTACTTCTCTGAGAGCAACTGCGTAGCGGCTGACTTCTCTGCCTGCCTTTTTGATGACAAGATCAAGATTCTCGGATTTATGATTTTCTTCCGAAATATTTACGCTTTCATCAACAGTGATCGTTATCTTGTCAGTTCCGCCGTTGATCGTAAAATCAACTGTCGGAGCAATAGAGATCTTCGCACCACGTTCATAGTAGCTGTCGGTGTGAAGTCCTGTATATTCAAGTCTGTAACTTGAAAGAACGCCCTCAACTTTATAGCTGACATCATAAACAAGTTTATTTCCGCTTGTACTTTCTGACGGAACATAGCGTTTTTTGTCAATATCGATATTGCCCGTTGCAGGCTTTGCGCCGTAGTTTACCTTGACTTTAAGGCCATTTGTATCCTGTGTTTTTTCCTTGCATTCCGAGCCGAACAACTTATCGGCAAGACCTTCGAGTTCTTCTTTCTTAGCCTGAGAATAGTTGCCTATTGAAAGAGTATAATACTCAAATTCAGGCAGAGTGGTAGTAGTTTCGGTAACTGTGGTCTCAGCCGCAGTTGTATTTGTAACATCGCTGCTGCCTGAAACAGATGTGGTGGTCGTGCTGTTCGCTGACGTTGTGGTCAATACAGTTGTTGATGCGGTTGTTGATGCCTTTGTCGCAGTGGTAGTCTTTGCTGTAGTTGTCTGTGTTGTAGTATTTGCTGTTGTGACAACTGTATCATTCGGCTTATCTCCGCCCGTCTCACCTGCAACATCTGCATATACTGATGATGCAGCCATATCTGAAAGCGGAAAAGCAAAGCAGTAATTTGAAATAAAAACAAGTGCTGCGGCAAAAGCTGCCTTTCTTCTTGAACGATTACTGTTCTTATTCATTATTTGTTAACTCCCTTCTTTTTCACTACAATTCCTATCGCTGCCGCTATTACAGCGACTGTTGCAGCGATTATCGGAATCAGCATTCTGCTGTTTGATTTTTCCTTATCATTTTCACTTTTTACATTGGTGGTGGATGATGATGCCGCTGAGGTGCTTGTTATCTCAGCCGCCGATGTAGTTTCTGTTGTTGTCACAGCCGATGATGAAGTCGGTCTCTCAGTTGCTTTTTTGGTTGTATTTGTAGCTGATGCTGTGACTTTAGTGGTTAAAACTGCTGTTGCAACAGCAGTAGTTTCCTTTGTTTCCGCCTGTGATGCAGGCTCATTGTTTTGCTGCGGTTGATTCACAGGCACATTATTGTCCGGCGGCTGCTGAGGTTCAGCCGGCGGAGGAGGCGGAGGCGGAATATACGGTGCATTTACTGTAATACCACCTGATTCGAGCACTGAAAAGCATTCGGAACCGAAACGGGCTTTTGCCGAATTCTCAGTAATTATGCTTGTCTCCCTGTTGTCAAACTGTGCAAGGATATCGATGGGATAAACACCTGCCTGAGTGCCTTCGGGAATGACGATATGCAGCTCGGCAATCTGTCCGTTTCCTTCAAATTTAAAAACATCACGGGCAAAACCGTTTACCTCGATAACATTTTCCCAGCCGTTTCTGGTGCTGATGCTGATATTGCCGAAACCGTCAGCCGATGTGGATACAGCGTTCATATCCTCAAACTGTAATCTGCTGTCGAGCTGAATGATGAAGCTCACCGAAACAAATCCGGGATTATTCTCCATAATAAGCGGAACATCAACTGTCATTCCTCCGCTTATTTCATCTGTATCAAGCTCAATGCTGCCGATATAGAGTTCAATGTCTGAAGGTGCTTCAAAAGCCGAAACATATGGTACACTGCACAGCGACAATGCCGAAACTGCGGCAATAATGCTTCCTGCGAATTTTCTTTTGTTCATAAGATCTCCTAAAGTTTTTCTATTTCATCAGCCGCCGCACTTGTTACGACTATTTTTCTGATAATAACAAAATCATTTTCAGCCTTTGGTTCAGGCTTGTTTCTTCCGACGACAACAGTGCCCTCACACTCGTCGGTAGTTTTTTGACTGACAACAACGGTAAAATCATCTCCGGCACTTTCCGCCGCATTGTGTTCAGGCTCACTGACAGGCGGCTGAGGCATTTTGACTGTACTCTCATAGAAGCCGTCGGGCATATCAAAAGTAATATCAGGCGCTTTGGGTTCATTGCTGTCATAATTTTTCTTACGTGCTTTTCTCTCGTAGACAATTATGGAGATCACCTTGAATTTTATTGCAAACACTCCCGCTGCGACAAACAGCAGAATGCCGATAGTCAGTGAAATATAGCAAAGTGTAAGCCAGTTTGATGAATTCATCACACACCTCCGAATCAGGACTCGTTCTCATAGGCAGCACAAACGGATCATCAGATATTTATGAGAACAAGTTCTTATTGTGAACCGTTGATACTTTCAACAACCTTGTCATAGGAAGTCAGAATGTATTCTTTCAGTTCCGCAGCCGAGCCTTCGGCAGCATTTATTTTTTCGGTCTTATCCCTGATTCCGTCCATGAGCTTTTTCTGCTCGCTGAACGAAATACCTGAACGGGCAAAATCCTGCATATTGGTATTTTCGAGATTTATAAGTGTCTTGTAAGTCTCAAGGATAATGATATCAGAACCTGCATTTGCATCCACGACAAGGTTATTCAGCTCGTTCATGCTTGCCCAGAGGTCGGCAGAATAGCTCTTTTTAAGCAGTTCGTTTTCTTTTTTCTGTGTCTGTGAATAGAAATCGCCAATTGTGCAGTAGATGTGGGCGATCTGATATTTGTCGATATCCTGAGCCTTGAAGTTGTCGGTCTGAGCCTCGCTGAACCACTTTACAGAAGCTATCTTGCCCGTAGTGCTTGCATTCTGCTCAGTTCCGTCACTGCCGTAATAGTAATAATACCAGTAGAGGATGCCAAGTTCATAGGCGACCTCCTCATACTGTGAATCGCTTCTCAATGCGTTGATATTCTCGTTTATGAGACGCAGAATCTGAGTTGTCTCATCCTCGCTGAATACCATATCCTTTTTGTAAAGCTCGATAAGTTCAAGATAAGCCTTTGAATATGAGCCGTCAGCATCTATGACAGCCGCAAGAGCCTCGGATTTTTCATCGTACTGACTTGCATTTTCAGCCTTTTCAACGAGCTTGTTGAAGTCCTCGCTCTTTGTTTTTCTGGCAATTATGCCTGCGGTAAGTGAGAATATCAGGAACACAGCCGATATTACCGCAAGTATAGCCGTTATTTTGACATATGTATGATTTTCGGCTTTGTAAAGATCATCATACAGCTCGTCACAGTTGCGGTAGCGCTTGGAACGGTCATCATTGACGCATTTCTGAATAATTCTCACAAGGTCGGCATTCATGCTCTTGTCAAAGAGGAATCTCTCACGGGACGGGACAAACCTTCCGTTTACAGCCACATTCATCGGCTTTTTGCCTGTGAGCATATGGTAATAGGTCGCACCCATGTTGAAGATATCGGTTCTCTCGTCAAGTTCCTTTTCCATGAACTGTTCAGGAGCGGCATATGCAGGAGTATAGGCAAATGTACCCTCACGCCTTGCAATGACCGAACCAAAATCTATGAATTTGAGCTTGCCGAATTTATCAGCGTGCTTCTTGTTTTCAAAATTCTCGTCATTCCTTACGACCATGACATTATCAGGCTTCATATCGCTGTGTATCATGCCGAGCTTATGTATAAACGACATGACATAGCAGATATCCTTTGCATAACTCAGGACAGCCGCAGCCTCAAAAGCGCTGTTTTCAAGGAGTTTTTCCATTGACTGACCGTCGATATAGTCCTGAACAATGTAAAGGGCATCATTGGTATCGACCGTATCAATAATATTAGGGAAAAAAGAATTCTTCACATCTTTTTCGTAAAATTCCTTGATAAGCTGGGATTCCTGACGTGCATTCCTTGCATCGATTCCGTTAGCTTTCATGACCTCCTTGACAGCTCGCTGTGCATTGTTGGCACGGAGGTCAGCAGCACGGTAAACTACCGAAGTACCGCCTTTTCCTGCGACATTTATTATTTTGTATCGTTCATCGAGTATGAATCCTTCTTTTAGCAATAGTATCCCCTCACTCTCGGAGTCTGTTTAGGTAACACCGTACAAAGTCGTCAGACGTGCTTTGTGCGGAGTTGCCTTTAGTATCTGTCGGTATACAGATTTTTGAGCATAATTTTGTTGAGGACAAGGCAAAATCATGCAGGAATGCTGCCGCATTTCAAATGATTTTAACGCAGTCATCGGCAAAATTTGCCGAAAAGCGATGTGCTGAGAGATGCTGAACAAGCTCTCAGCAAAGTCTCACCAGAAGTGCCGTAATATTGTCCTTTTCGCCGCATTTCATGTCCTTTTCCACAAGTGCATTGAGATGCGCCGACATATCTTTTTCGCTGATATTTGCGGAAGGGCAGAGATCATGGAGTATCTCGTCCTTTGAAATTTTCTTTCTGAAACCGTCGGAGCAGAGCATATAGCACTCATTTCCGTCATAATCGGCGATGCTGTAATCATACGAAGTATCCGTAAGACCGGCGCCGATGCAGTTTGTGAGCTGATTCTGACGTGAGTCATTCTCAGCCATTTCCTCGGTTATTTTGCCGCTTCTCACGTCCTGACCGACGATCGAATGGTCAGCCGTAAGGACTTCAACGCCGCTGTCGGTTATTTTATAGAGCCGTGAATCGCCTGCATGAGCTGTCAGCATACGTCCGAGCTGCGGAATGATGAGCATTGCGGTCACGGTAGTACCCATGCCTATACCTTTTCTGTCGGCATAGGAATTCATGCGGTCATTCAGCGAATGGAGCATTTCGTCAAGAGATGCCCTTATGTCGAGGACAGACGAATTCTTTCGCATCATGCCCGCAAAATCGCCCTCAAACCAGTCAACCATTCTCTGACATACAAAGCCGCTTGCGGTCTCGCCTGCGGACATACCGCCGACACCGTCGCACACAGCCGCAAACAGCAGCTTCTCATTTTTATATTCAGCGGTCACGATAAAAAGCGAATCCTGATTTACCTTTCTGACCGCACCTTCAGTTGTGGCATATGAAAAAACATAATCCATAAAACATCACCGTCAGTTTTCTTCAAAAAAAGTGTACTGAATTCCGTGGAAAAGGAATTTACAGCCTGAGAATATCGTATTTTTCGTACCTATGCCTGCCTCGCTTCCCTCAAGCACGAATGACTGGCAGCCGATATTTTCGATGAAAATACTGTGTCGGCTTCCGGAATTGTCCTGACCGATAATTATGCCCGGAAGTTCGGCGCAGGTGAACGGATAGCTGTAAACAGGTATTCTCTGCTTGCTTGACGAATTCATGAGGTATGCAATGTTATCCTGTGACTGCGGCTTTTCTTCTTTTTTCGATTCAGACATAGTTGGTACTTCTGCTTTGGCAGCTTTTTTCGCACCGACTACAACAGTACCTGAATTTCCCGAATTTACGGTAAATTTCAGCGGCACGTTGTAGATGTATATAGTATCGCCGCTCGTAAGCTGTTCCCTGACTATTTTCTTGCCGCTGTCCGGAGTTTCGTTGAGGAAAGTACCGTTTGAGGAATATTTATCCTCGATGTAATAGCAGCCGTTTTCGTATGTAACAGCGGCATGGATACCCGAAACAGTGCCGGAATTTGTGATCGGAAGGTCATTTCCTGCCTTGCGTCCGATAGTGAACGGGAAATGGTCAAGCGGAAAGACTCTGCCGTTGTCGTCGGTGATACAGGCTTTACAGTCGGTATTTTTCTTTGCGCTTACGAGGATAGTATGGTCACTTTCCTGTTCGTTTTTCTGGAACGGCGGAACGTATGCCGAATCCTGTACGCACATATTCTGCGGAGTTTCAGCCTTTACGTGTTTGACAGTCATATCCGGGACATCATTCAGCTCCTGAAAAACCGAATAGTTGTCATGCAGAAAATTATACAGATGGTTATGTGAAAAGCAGCTGTTCTTATCCTTTTTTGTTTTCTGTACTTTGAGATGTTCCTCAAGGAAAAGCTCATACTTATTCATGACATTGCCGTTTGAAACGCTGATATTCACCGATTTATTGAGCTTATAAAGGAACTTCACCACATTCGAGCAGCTGTAGTTATTCTCCACAAGCGGAAGATAAGCCACAAAAAGCGATTTTGTTTCGACATTGTAGTAAACGCTCTTTGTATCAGCTAAAATCAGGTTATTCACGTTGAGATTATGCACGCTGCAGCATTCAAGAATCTTCTGGAACTGCCCGATTATTGAAAAATACTTCTCCTGAGTCATATTCTGCTTGATATACTCCGAAAGCGCAATGAGGTTGCTCACGTCATACTTCAGGACGTTTCTTGTTGCGGTTTTCTCCCATCTTACCCTGAGAAAGCCGCTGTCGTGGTTATTATTGAGGAACTGGAGATGATTCTCGTATATCTGATCCTTCTTTTTCAGGTTTATCTGAAAGTAAGTATCGCAATTCTGATAAAGTATTTTTGTTTTTACACTGCCAATCATTGTTTACCACCCGAATATCAATCTAAAATTAACTTTCCGTTTTCGTCATATGCATAAACTCTTGAATTATAGATAACAACAGGAGAATCCTGTGTCAGCATATCATAGACTTTACGGCTGCATCTGATCTTGTGTGCATAGGAGCTTTCGTCATAGAAAGCAACATCGATATAGTATTTAGAGCCGCCTGACTCACTCATGATCGGCACATCACGGAAAAGAATGACATTTCCGAACGCCGCCTTTGAGTCTGGCTTGACCATTCTGCTTTTCAGTATCACATACTCCGAACGGAAAAAAACTATAAAAATGGCTGCTCCGATGATCATGAGAAATGTGGCAGGAATCAGGAAATCGACTGCCATAAATGACAGTATCCATACTGCCGTGAAGATGATGAAGAAGATCAGCGGCATGATATTTGCCCTGAGTGCCCTTCTGAACACATTCTTGGACGTTTTGTCCCTGTCCGGGAACAGATCATATTCATCGTTTGAAATATTACGCACAGGATAATCCTTATTTACAATTTCTCTGAATATCACAGCATCATACTGGAGGAAAATATCTATCGGCTGAATCTGGCTGTGGTCATAGAAAATACTACGCATCTTCTCGGTAACATACATATTGTACTTATCGTCAATATGATTTTTTTCTTTTGCATCTCCGTATAAAAGTTCTCTTTCCCTGTCTGTCAGACCGTTTGACTTTTTCTTTTCTGCCATAGTAAGATTTCCTTTCTGTAAAGCACTGAACAAAGCCTCTTTTGCATCAGAAACGCTCGGTATTCAGTGAATATGCATATTTCAGGCAGATTACCCGCCTTCGGAATTATCATACAAAATGTTATTGTTAAGCCAATCAAGCTTTATGCGTTTTGCACAGAGCAATGGTGCAACAATTTTCACAGAATTATCACGTATTTATTCATCTTAATTATATCATTTCTTGGAAAAGATGTCAAGAATATGAACGGGATTATTACTTATATAACAATGTAAAGCAATAATTTTAGTCAATAATGCATAATTACAGATATTGATAACTTTCTTCGGTACATCACCTGCCAAAAATGTAACCAAAATGACATTGACTTTTTTGTATTATATGCTATAATAAATATTATATTTCCGATACAAACGGAAATATAAGCAGGAAAGGCAGTTGATAACCGTAATATGCTGTCCGGTACATACTGCCTGAAATCTCACGTTCATCTGCGTATCAGCCATCCACAACTTCATTACAGAAAGAGAGGCTGTCATGTCAGCAATAATCGAAATCAAAAACATCACAAAAGAATTCAAAGTACTGAACCGCCGTGAAGGTCTGAAGGGAAGCCTCAAAGACCTTTTCTCACGTGACTATAAGATAGTCCGTGCCGTTGACAGCATATCAATAAGCATCGAACAGGGTGAGATCGTAGGCTATCTTGGTCCGAACGGCGCAGGAAAATCAACCACTATCAAAATGATGACAGGTGTCCTTGAACCGACTTCAGGAGAAATTCTTGTAAACGGCAATGAACCCTATCGTTCCCGCACACGCAATTCAAAAGAGATAGGCGTAGTTTTCGGACAGCGTTCACAGCTATGGTGGGCACTGCCGCTTATCGAGTCATTCAGGATACTCAAAGACATCTACCGCATAAGCGACGATGACTATGACCACATGATATCGCTCTATAAATCGCTGGTGGATATTGATGAACTTCTCCACAAACCCGTGAGACAGATGTCACTCGGACAGCGTACACTCAGCGATATCCTCGCCGCATTTCTGCACAATCCTAAAATAGTATTCCTTGACGAGCCTACAATAGGTCTTGATGTGTCAATGAAAGCAAAAATACGTACACTTATCAATGCACTGAACAAGGAAAAGAATACGACTGTTATCCTCACTACCCACGATATGGGCGACGTTGATGCACTTTGCAGACGAATCGTCATTATCGACAAGGGCAAAATGCTCTATGACAACGATATCGAGCACCTGAAAGGCTTTTTCGGCTCATACAGGACTCTGAAAATAGGCATCGACGGCGACCTTACTGCCGAAGCCGAAAAAATACAGAAAGAATTCCCCGAATTTTCAGTTTCAAATGATGACGAATGGATATCCGTTCTCGTTGATGAGGAAAAATCGACCGTCATGGATGTTCTCGGCAGATTGCAGGCTTCACGCAAAATAAAGGACATGAAGCTTGAGGAGATATCCACCGAGGAGGTCATCAAGAAAATATACGAGGAGGGTGTGTAATGAAACTCAAAAAATACGGCACTCTCGTCCGTGCAGGACTTATGGAAAGCTTACAGTACAGAGCATCGGCTTTCGTTCTTGTCATCGGAAATCTGCTCTATCTCATAATCATCTACTTTCTGTGGAAAGCTATCTATGCATCCGCAGGTACTGATACGGTAAGCGGAATGACGTTTTCCGAAACGCTTATCTATCTCGTACTTGCAACCGCACTTTTCAATTTCATGGAAATGTACATCGTCTGGGATATGGGACGAAGCATACAGTCAGGCGATATGGTGCTGATGCTGCTGAAGCCTATGGAATACCGCAGTTATCTTTTCTGGTCATATTCAGGCGAGCACATCATGCAGTTCATCACAACATTCCTGCCGACTTTTTTAATTGTATGCATCGTCACCCACGGAGCAATACCACTCGGCATAAACCTTGTATATTTCGTAATTTCAGTAGTCATGGCACTGCTGATAAACTATTATATAAACTTTTTCGTAGGTACGATATGTCTTTACACAGAATCAATATGGGGAATCAATATCATGAAACAGGTCATTGTAATGCTACTTTCAGGTGTTACAGTACCTATCGCATTTTTCCCCGAAACACTGCAAAAAATCGTATACTGTCTGCCTTTCCAGTCAATATACAACGCTCCGCTGACGCTTCTGCTTGACGGACAGCCTGAATCCGGCAATGTTCTCAGTATACTCGTAACTCAGTTTCTCTGGTGCGCTGTTATGGGCATAGCCTGCCGCCTTTTCTGGAAATTGTCAATAAGACAGATAACCGTGAACGGAGGCTGAATCATGAAAGAAAATAACTTAGCCTTTTACCTGAAAATATATTTCAAGATAATATCGCAGGACATCAAGAGCAAAATGAGCTACCGCAGCGACTTCATAATCTCCACTATAGGCATGATATTCACCAATATTGCGGGATTTGTAAGCTTCTGGATAATTTTCAGGAACTTCCCGTCAATAAACGGATGGACTTATAATGAGATACTGTTCCTTTACGGATTTTCGCTCATATCGCTCACACCTGTACAATGTCTTTTCGACAACAACTGGAACCTGAGAACTCACGTATATTCGGGCGATTTCATCAAATATTACTTCCGCCCGATAAATATGTTCTTCTATTATCAATCCGAAATTTTTGACGTTAAAGGACTTGGACAGCTTGCATTCGGAATCGGTACTCTTGCCTATTCATGGCATAAAATAGGTCTTGCAGTCACTCCGCTGTCAATTCTGATGGTAATAGTATTTATCATTACAGCATCTCTTGTAATGATAGCCCTCCAGAATGCCGCAGCCGCAACCTGTTTCTGGCTGCAAAACTCATTCTTTATACTTGATTTCGTGAATAAATTCAGGGACTATGCAAGATATCCGATAACGATCTTCAATCCTGTTTTCAAATTCATTTTTACATTTGTAATGCCTATCGCATTCATCGCCTACTATCCAAGCCTTGTTATCCTCAGACCTGACAGCATACCGCTTTTGTCATGGCTCTCGCCGTTATTCGGCATCGTTTTCTTCTTCCTGAGCTACAAGTTCTGGATGTTCGGCGCATCAAAATACAGCGGCACAGGCTCATAAACATAATTACGGCTGATTACTGTAATACCGTCACTGTTTATCGGGGCAAACCTTTCTGAGGAAAGGTTCTTCCCCGAACCCCTTTCCAAAG
>JAKSQT010000028.1 GCA_024403995.1 Ruminococcus sp. | reverse complement strand
TGAGGGTGGGAGATGGGATTCGAACCCACGATCTTCGGGACCACAATCCGACGCTTTAACCAGCTAAGCTACACCCACCATATTTAATTAAAAGAAAAGCGCGCCTTGCTGGATTCGAACCAGCGGCTTACTGCTTAGAAGGCAGTTACTCTATCCAGCTGAGTTAAAGGCGCATAGAAAACTTTAGCAGCCAAAGCTGCTTTAGTAAATGGAGCGGGTGATGGGAATCGAACCCACGTAACCAGCTTGGAAGGCTGGAATTCTACCATTGAACTACACCCGCATGGCGTTTCAACATGAAATATTATATCATAAGAAATGGCTCTTGTCAATAGTCTGCTGTAAAAAAGTCGAATTTCACAAAATTAATATCGCTTTGAAATTGCTACAGTACAAAATGCCGATTTTGTGTGAAGAAAGTGACAAAAATATTATTTTAAAGTCATATTAATGTCACATTACCGTGTTATAATACGAATAGTATTAGTGAGGATATAATATACACATTATATTTATATGGTATGGTTTACTGTAAAATTTAAATCAAACCATTGACATTGCATTAACAATGTTATATAATTTAAAGGTGAGTAAGTATTTTACAAGAATAGTCAAAAGAAAAAAATAAATACTGTTTTCGTCTTTTTCAGCTTTTCAGCGCACTATTATTTGTGAGTTGAAGAAAAATTGAAAAATACCTTGTAAAATCTACACTGACAGCAAAATGAAAGTAGGGATAAAATGAAATCAAAAACAAAAGACCAGTGCGGCAGACGGTCTGAACGGCTTTTCAGCAGCTTCTGCATTGCTCCGAGCCTTGTGGGAGTGCTGTTCTTTTTCGTTGTTCCGTTTTGCATTGTAATTTTCTATTCTCTGATAAATAATCCGGTCGCAAAGGAATTCAGGGGATTTGAAAATTACGAAAAGCTCATGCATAATGCCGCTTTTCTCAAAGCCTCAAAGAATACGGCGATATTCTCGCTGACGGCAGTTCCGCTTGCTGTGATAATACCGCTCGGACTTGCGATGCTGCTTGAAAGGAATATTCCGAAAAAAAGCCTTCTGCGTACACTTTTCCTGAGTCCGCTCATGGTTCCGACAGCCTCGGTAGTTCTCGTCTGGCAGGTGCTTTTCCACAACCACGGCACTCTTAACCAGATAATCGAAAGCTTCGGCGGAAACGGCATTGACTGGATGAATTCGGGACAGGGACAGATAGTCATAGTTCTGATGTTCCTCTGGAAAAATATCGGCTACAACATGATACTTTTCATGTCGGCACTCTGCGATATACCGCAGGATATCATCGAAGTTGCTGACCTTGAGGGCGCAGGCAGCTTCTATAAATTCTTCCAGATAAAGCTGAGATATCTTTCTCCGACAATAGTATTCGTGCTGATACTTTCGCTTATCAACTCATTCAAGATATTCCGTGAGGTCTATCTCCTGACAGGTGACTATCCGCTTGATAAGCTGTATATGCTCCAGCATTTCATGAACAATACGTTCAATAATTTCGATTATCAGAAACTTTCGGCAGCGGCGGTATTATTCTCAATTGTAATGGTCGTCGTCATAGCGATACTTCTCATTGCTGAAAACGCATTCGGAAAGGATGTGGAAAACTGATGATGACATACCGCAAAAAAGAAAAAGTGCTGAATATCATCATTACGGTTTTTGTCTGCTTTGCCGCAGTCATGTTCATTCTTCCCACAGTGCTGACTTTAGCAAACTCATTCATGACATCAAACGAGATATCAGCCAACTACGGCGCAATGCTCGACAATATGACCGAGGACAAAAAGACTTTCATCTCAAAGGATGTCAACCTGAAATTCATTCCCGACAAGGTAACGCTTTCACAGTATAAATCAGTACTTATCACAAATTCGGATTACCTTATGAAATTCTGGAACTCCGTGATACTTACAGTTCCGATAACGATTTTTCAGGTCGCACTTGCAATAATCACGTCATACGGCTTTGCAAGATATCCGAACAAGATAAAGAGCCTGATATTCTTCATGTATATCATTCTCATGCTTATGCCGTATCAGGTAACGCTTGTACCGAATTTCCTTGTTGCGGATAAGCTTCACCTTCTTGATACACGATGGTCAATAATACTTCCGGCAGTGTTCTCGCCGTTCAGCGTATTTCTGCTGACAAAGGTCATGAAGCGTATCCCGGTTTCATATGTCGAGGCCGCAAAGCTTGACGGCGCAGGCGAAATAAAGATACTGACCAAAATATACATACCGCTTTCAAAAGGAGCGATCGCTTCTGTTGCAATGCTTGTCTTTATCGACTACTGGAACATGGTCGAACAGCCGCTTGTACTTCTGCGTGATGCAGACCTGCACCCGCTTTCAGTGTTCCTTTCACAGATAAATAAAGGCGATATCGGACTTGCATTTGCTGTTGGTACTGTTTATATGATACCGACAATACTCATGTTTCTGTACGGAGAGGATTACCTCGTTGAGGGTATTACCTATTCCGGCGGAATAAAGGGATAAGGAGAAAATAAAAATGAACGAAACAAAAGAAAATAACATAAATGATGTAAAAGACCCGAAGCGCAGGAGAGAAATAATAAAAACAATCCTGATAATCTTTCTCGCAGGAATGCTCATACTCACGTTCTGTTCAAACACGATAATGAACAGAAATCTGCCTGAGATATCAACGGAATGTGCCACATCGGGCAAACTCACCGAGCATCTGCGTGGCAGCGGACTTGTTGAGTCAAACCAGTCCTATGAAGTTACCGTGGACGAAAGCAAGACCATAAATACTATCAATATAAAGACAGGCAAGGAAGTAAAGAAAGGCGATGTCCTCTTTACACTCAATGCCGTTGATGATGATAAAATTACTGAGGCAGAGACAAGCCTTGAAGCACTTGAACTTGAATATCAGACAGCGCTCCTCAAAGAGCCGCTTGACTATTCCGAGGAAAATCAGGCTATCAGCAATGCCCGTGAGGATCTCAACCGTGCAATTGCAGTACAGAATGCAGCCGCAAGCGGTTCCGGTGCTTCACAGGAGGCAATAAATCAGTATAATACAAATAAGCGCAGTTTATCGGAAAAAACTGACCTTCAGGCAAAATTAAAAGCCGCAGTTTCCGCTATCGATTCCGATTTTTATGAAGAAGTCGAGCCTGAATACAGCGGTGATCTTCCGATGCTTTACAGCACATATTCAGCCGCAAATGAGGAATACATGGCTGCTTATGCACTCTATTCCGAAGCCGTTAAAATAGGCGGTGATGCATCTTCCGCAAAGGCTGATGCAGATGCAAAACAGGCTGTACGTGATGCGGCACAGGAAGAATACAATACAGCAAAATCTGCTGTACGAGGCGAGCTTTCAAAGAAGCTTTCAGCACTGAATATCGAAGTAAGGGAACTCAGCCTTAAAGTTGAAGAATATGAAGCGTTAAAAGGTTCAGAGTCAGCAATGACTTATGAGGATGCTTCCGAGGTCGTTATCCAAAAGCAGAGAGCTTTACAGGAACTTATCAATTCTCTCAACAAGACAAAATCTTCAAATGACCTTAATGCAAAGAAAAATTCTCTTGAACTTGATGCAAAGCAGAAGGCTATTGAAAAACAGCGTGAAAAGCTTGAAAAAATGAAAAAGGAAACGGGCGAGATAGAAGTCAAGTCAAAATACAGCGGAATTGTAAGCTCTATCAACGTTCAGCCAAATGATACAACAACTCCCGGCACTCCGCTTGCTGTTATCGACCTTGACGGAGAAGGCTATACCGTCAGCATTTCAGTAGCTGCTGACAAGGCTGCAAAGATCAAGAAGGGCACAGAAGCCGATATCCTCAATCACTGGGGCGGAGAAGTTGAAGCGGTCGTTACGGATATCAAGAACGACAAAGAAGGCGGCTCAAAGAACCGTACAGTCGTTTTTTCACTTAAAGGCGATGTGACTTCAGGTTCATATATCGACCTCTCAATTCCGTGCGGAAGCGGTACATATGATGCTATCGTGCCAAAGAGCGCTGTATATAAAGACAGCAAGAGTGATTTCGTGCTTGTTGTAAAGTCAAAAAGTTCTCCTCTCGGCAACAGATACTATGCCGAAAGAGTAAATGTTGAGGTTCAGATCTCCGACGAGCTGTCAAGCGCTGTTGAGGGAAATATCTTCCCCGGAGATTACATCATAACCGCTTCAAGCAAGCCTATCAAGACAGGATCTCAGGTCCGCATGAAAGAAAACTGATGTGGTGTGCTATGAAGTATAAGTTCAAAATCAGTCATATCGTCATTGCATCGGTAAATGCCGCCGCAATTGCCGCCGCACTTATTCTTACGGCTGTCGGCAGCAGCCTTGCGGAAAGTCAGGACTGCAATCTTGCATATGAGCGCTGGAAAGGCGAGAATACCGAGGACTTCGCTCAGATAAGCTGCTATTTCTCAGAGACGGCAGACTTTTCGGTCAGCGGTGTCAATTCGGCAAGAAGTCAGCTTATGACGGAGCTTTCAAATGCGGCTTATGATACCGCAGGCAACGAAAAACCGTTTATCGATGCTTATAGCTACTATGTGGGAAACAATACGGTAAAAGGCGATATAAGCGGAAAGACAAATGCAGAAATTACGGCTGTCGGAGGAGATTTCTTCTTCTTTCATAACTATGAGCTTGCCGACGGCGCTTATATATCCGAAAATGATACAGGCAATGACGGCGCAGTGATAGATACCGAGCTTGCGTGGATGCTCTACGGCTCGGACGATGTTGCAGGAATGAACCTGTATATCGGCAATGTGCAGTTCTATATCTCAGGCGTTGTGAAAATGCCGGATACTAAGGCTGACAAAATGTGTTCAGACGATACTCCGAAGATATACATATCATATGGAAAGGCTTCAGAGCTTAACGGCGGCTCAGGCAGTATGAGCGGCGAAATGATGCAAGTTCAGGAAGGATATACCAATGTTTCAGCTTATGAGTGCATTCTTCCCGAACCTGTCGAAAATTTCGGCACATCAACATTCAAAAAGATAATCGGAGAAACTTATATGGATAAGGTCTCCGTTATCAGCAATTCAGAGCGCTTTTCCCCCAAAAAAAGATGCAGTGCTCTGAAAAATATAGAGAAATCGGTTATCCATGATGACGGCATACGCTTCCCTGTGTGGGAAAATGCTTCAAGGATAGTCGAATTTAAGCTTTCTTATATCTATGCAGCAAGAAAATATCTGCTGTTTATCCCCATACTGACCTTGCTCGTTCTGGGTGTGAAACTGTTCATATTCTGGGAGAAAAATAAGGTCAGACTGAAAAAGGCAGCCATGGCATTTATCCGCAGCAAGCTGCCAAAAAGGAACAAGAATAAACCGACAACAGAAAGGATCAATTTATCATGAAAAATAATACTATGATGCGCTTTGCGGCTCTTGCAGCAGCGCTTACCATGACTTTTTCATCCGTTACTTCATGCAGCGAAAAAAGTGAAGGCGGAAGCAAAAGCAAAAACAAAAATTCACAGTCACAGTCTGTTGATGCAAAGGAACTCCTTGCAAATTCATTCAAGTCAATACCGATAGATGTCGATGAAGAAATCGAGGAAGTAAACAATTTCTTCCGCATCCCGACAACAGATAATCTTGTTTTCACATCATATGACACAGAAACACGTATTCCGTCATTATATGTCAGCAATCTCGACCTTTCGGATATCAAGAAGATCGATGTTGACCTCGGAGAAAAAGGCGAGAATACAGAGATATACTACACTCTTACCGTAACTTCAAACGGCAGCATATGTATGCTTGCTTCAATTTCTGATTACGGCGGTTTTGAGCTTCCTGACTATGATGACCCTGATTTCGATTATGAAAATTTCGATTATGAAGCAATGGAAGAAGCTAAAAGTGTAAAATATATGCTCTATTGCTTTGATAAGGACGGCAAGAAGGTTTCTGAAGCTGAAATTACCGACTATGATGAATATACAAGTGCAGATGCAAAGGAACTCTATGTTGAAAGCGTTACAGCCTGCGGAGACTCAAAAATCGCTATTCATCTCTATGGCGAAGAAGAATCGATCGTAATCGTAAATACTGACGGTAAGATCGAAAGCAAGCTGAATACCGATGATATGGCATACATCATGGGTATGGGCATTGCAGCTGACGGCAGCCTTGCTGTATGTGCAAGCGGCCCGAAGGGTACAAGCATCAATTTCTTTGATACAAGCACTTTAAAGGCTACAGGCAAGAAGATAGATATCGAACAGGGCAATTTCTACGGTCAGACTTCCCTGATCGCAGGCACAGGCGACTATGTGCTCTATATGTCCTCGGGCAGCTCATACAGCGGTGTCAAGGAGGACGGCACTATTGATGAGATCATTAATTATGTTGATGCTGACCTTTCACAGAACGGCGTAAACTACATCGTTCCTATTGAGGATGAATTCCTCGTATACAGCAATGACTACAGCGACAACAGCGGTTTCTTCCGCCTTGCAAAGCGTGATGCATCTGAACTTGACAACCTCAAGGTAGTTACTGTCGGCACTCTTTATGACGATTATACAGTAGCACAGAAGATCAAGGACTTCAATAAGTCGCATGATGATATCCGCTTAAAGGCTGTAAGCTATGCAAAGTATGATGAATATGACGAAGAAAACGACAAGTTGATAAATTCAGCTTCCAAGCAGCTTAAAATGGACATCGTTTCAGGCAAAGCTCCTGACATGATAGTAAGCTATGATACATCACTTATTTCAAGCCTTGCAAACAAGGACGTGTATGCTGACCTCTATGAATTTATGGACAAGGATGAAGAACTCGGCAGAGACGATATCATCCCGAATATTCTTACAATAGGCGAGCACAACGGCAAACTCCTTTCAATTTCACCAACATTCTCACTTCTGACCTATGCCGCAAAGACAAAGTTCTGCGACAAGGAAAACTGGACATTTGAGGATATGAAGGAAATTTATGAGAAGAACAAGGATAAGATGTCACTTCTCAGTTCCGATTCAAAGGAGCAGATGTTCTCACTCCTCCTTTATTCAGCAGGAAATTTTGTTGACTATGACAAATCGTCATGCAGCTTTGATTCCGATTCATTCGTAAATATGCTTGAATTCTGCGACCAGTTCCCGAAGCAAGAAGATATCTTTGACTGGGATAATGCTTCTGATAAGGAAGCTATGGAATACAATGATAAGATGCAATCTGCAACTCTTGACGAAAAGGCACTTATCTCAGATATATATCTTTCTGAATTCCGTGGCTATACACAGACTAAACACGGCTCTTTCGGCGGAGATGACATTACTCTTGTAGGTCTGCCGTCTGCTGACGGAAAGGGCGCAAGAATACTTCTTGAGCAGTCATTCGCAATTCTTGACAGTTCTCCGAACAAAGAGGAATGCTGGAAATTCATCAAGGATTTCTTCCTCAGCACATCATATGATGACCAGTCAGTATGGGGCTTCCCGTCAGTCAAGTCAGCATTTGACAAAAAGGCTGATGAAGCCATGAACAAGCCTTATTATATCAATGAAAAAGGCGAGAAACAGGAATATGAAGATACTGTTATAAGAGGCGATAAGGAGATCAAGATACCGCCTCTCACAAAGGAAGAAAAGGAATATATCGTAAACTATGTTTCAAGCGCAGATGCAGTATTCAATACATTCTCTGACGATATCAGCATGATCCTTCAGGAAGAGGTAATGGCATTCTTCAACGGCGAAAAGACAGCCAAGGCAGCAGCCGATGTTATCCAGAACAAGGTCTCACTCCTCCTCAGCGAACAGTCATAATCATAAACAAAATAAAGGACAGCATTCATAGATATGCTGTCCTTTTTTTACCTGTAAGAGCTTCAGTTGGAATTTCCGTAATAATCTCTGTTGATGGTATTGCTGAATTTGCTGAAATACTGACCTATGCACTCACTGCCTGAAAGTACTGCGATAAATGCAATGGTACATATAAGGGATATCGCATAGAGCAGCGCAACAAGTCCGAGACTGCCGCTGTGCTGCGGTATCATGGCAATGCCCGGGAATATCTGGACGATGCCTGACAAGATATAGATAAGTGATGTGAGCGTTTTAAGACCGCCGACACCTGTGAGAGTGAGAAATCCGCCGATTATCATTCCGGCAGAGATATAGAGTGCCGAATTTTCGATGACCTTTGCAAGACCTTCAAGACCGTTCTTATATTCAAGACCAAGCTGACCTGAATAGAGCAGATAGAAGGCAACTCCGCCGATAAGTCCGACAAATCCAAGAAGTATGAGCATCTTGAAGCCTTTTGCAGCCTGTTGTCTGCGGAGGTCTTCTTTAATTTCAAGCATTTTTTTCAGGCTTTCTTTTTTGTCCTTCTGCTCTGATACGAGCTGTGAGGAGACAGCCTTTTTTGCGGCTTCCTGTTTTATTCTTTCAAGCTCCTGTTGTTCATATTCGGACGGAGCGGCTTTTTTAGGAGCTTCAGGTTCATCATCAAGAATTGCAGCCTGTACGGGTGCAGTCGGATGTTCAGGCTCTTTTTTCGTTGGCGGAACATAGTTGTCATCATCAAGTATTGCAGCCTGTACTGCCTGTTTAGGAGCTTCTGCACCAAGCTGTGAACGGCGCATTTCAATGACCTGCTGCTGTTTGTCGGGAGGAAGAAGGTCAAACTGCTGTTTAAGTTCAGGGGTAAGTCCTGCGATTATGTCCGCATCGGAAAGAACAAGCTTTTCAGGCTTTTTCTGAGCAAAATCAGTCATGTCGTCAAGCACGGGAGCGGCTACTCCCTGAGGGCCGTCACGGCGCTGAGTCGGTGCGGTATATCCCATATCATCAAGTACAGGTGCAGCCACGCCCTGTGGGCCTTCACGCTTTGCGGCTGGTGCTGTGTACTCAAAATCGTCGAGAACGGGAGCTGTCGGAGTCTGCTGACCATAGTTATTTTCTTCGTTCATATTGTTCACCTCATAGAATTAATAATTTATCAGATACCTCTTTATTTTCTGCTGCTGAGATATTCTGTTATAGTGCCAACGTTTTTGACTGATGATGCGGCATAGTATGAAAGAACAAGAGAGGCATCAACAGCATCTATCTTTCCGTTGCGGTTAACGTCTGCGGAAAGGCGCTGTGTATCAGAAAAGCTGACCGTTTTTCCGGCAGAGGTTGCGGCGTAATATATAAGGATAGATGAAGCGTCAACGGCATCAATTTTGTTGTTGCTGTTGACATCGCCGTAATCAAATGCAACTGCGGGATATCTTGTATCGGATATCGGATATGCGGCTTTGAACTCCTTTGAAAGGTAATTGACCTTCAATGCTTCACTACAAAAGTTGTTGAAACTGCTGTAATAATGCTGCACATCTTTGTATATGTTGTCGATGTCGCCTTCACCGTTCAGGAAGTAATAGGTTGAATTAGTGCCTATCATCATATCAAGGGCAGCATCTACATAGTAGTACTTGCCGTTAATTCCGACGATATTCCAGTAATTATTGACATAACCGCCTGAATTTTCGTTCAGTCCTCCTTTTATGATACGGCAGTCAAATCCTTCCTCTTTGGCAAAAACATAGAAAAGCTGTGCAATTCCCTTGGGGGTCGCAGTTCCCTTGACAGCCGCCGCATAGGCTGTGTCATAAAGCGTGTCATAAAGCGGGTCATAAACAGTTGTGGGCGATTTATATAATTTTACGTTGTCTTTTATGTAGTTATAGATTATTTTTATTTTTTCAAAATCAATGTCTGCTGTCGGGGTGGTATTTTTCAAATTGATTATTTCCGAATTTATTTTGCTTTTAAGATAGTTGCATCTTTTTATAAGCTCAATATCATGCTCATGGGAGCTGTAAAGCGTCAAATCCATATCAAGATAAATATAATCCCCGTTATATAAACATTTATAGCCCATTGAGTCGTAAAAGTAACGCCAGTAATCACCGTTGAAACCGCTTGATGTTTCTTTGAGGGCTTCGGCAACTACCTGATCAACTATATCATCATTCCAGAGTTTACGTGGGTAACGTATCAATGTTGATGATTTGCCTGATTGCAGACAGTTACGCATAAATCCGCCGGCTTCCTCTACTGATGAGAGTTTTGCATATTCATCTGCATTGACAGGCAGTTTATCATCTGCGGCTTTTGCACTGAAATTATACGGAACAGCAGCGGCAGCAAGTGCTGCTGAAAGGACAGCAGAAAGTATTTTTCGTGGTATCATATGAAGCCACTCCTTTATTTTACAATATTTTTGATATAGCCTGTTACTGTGTAAGAACTTCCTGCTGAAGTATATGCATAGTATCCAAGCAGTATAGAAGCATCAACAGCATCTATTTTCTTGTTTTTGTTTACATCTGCGGCAGTCTGCTGTACATTTGTGAGACTGCCCTTTTTGCCGGCAGAAGTTTCAGCATAGTAGATCAATACGGCAGAGGCATCGACCGCATCGATAACACCGTTTCCGTTGACATCTCCGAGAACGTTTGCAGACGGGTCATATTTCGTTTCGTATATCGGGGCAGAGGCTCTTTTGTGGTTAGGGATATCATCTTCATAGCTGTCGGATACGTAGTAAAAAAAATATTTGTTACTGTCAGAGCTGATATCATTTTTGCCTTTGAGGAAATATTCCGATGAGCCTTTTCCGAACATTGCATCGGCAGAAGCATCAAGCATATAGTACATTGGCGATATGCAGACGATATTCCAGTTGTGGTCTTCATTGTTAAGACTTCCCTGTGCAATGCGGCAATTCAGACCTGCATCCTTCATAAGCTTATATAAAAGCTGGGAAAATCCCTTTGAGTTTGCGGTATGCTTGAAAAGCGCACCGTACGCTGATGAATAATGCTTGTCAGAAGTGCTTTTGGTGTATGTAACGTTGTCTGCGACATAACGGTAGATAGCTTTTATCTTGTTGTAGCTGTTCATTTTTGACGTGCCGAGAGATGTGAGTATTTTCTGGCATTCCGAATTTACCTTTTTTTCTTCATCGGCAGTTGTATAGTAATTGAAAGTGTAATTGAACAGTGTCGGGTCAGAGGTTGCATTGCCTGTGACACTTACGCTGTCAAAGCTGCCACGCAGATAGTCGCCTTCTGAACTGTTATCGGTATTAAGAAGTGCGGCTGACAGGAGAATATAATCGTTGCAGCTTGGACGTGAAGTTGAATTATATGGTATCGAAACGCTTACTTTTGCAGTTCTTGATAAAAGAGCGGCTTTTATTTTTGCAGCGGCTTCATTGAATGTATCAGCCTGAACCGTGGCATCAGTGATATCGGGTACGGAATATTCAGCTTTTGCGCTGAAATTATAAGGAATAACAGCGGCTGTAAGCAATGCTGAAAGAAATACAGAAAGTATTTTTCGTAGTATCATATGAAGAAGCTCCTTATTTTGTTTTGGTGATATATTCTGTTATTGTGCCTGTGTATCCGGCAGACGATGCAGCGTAGTAGCCGAGAACAAGTGATGCATCAACGGCATCTGTTTTCTTGTTTTTGTTAACGTCAGCGGCAGTTTTCTGGCTTGCGTCAAAATTTCCGCTTTTTCCTGCGGATGTTTCGGCATAGTATATCAGTATAGCCGATGCATCAACTGCATCTGTCCTTCCGTTTCCGTTGACATCTCCCACAGACATAACATATTTATATTCACTTGTCGGGTATGCGGCTTTGAACTGAGCCGAATTGAAATCTTCAAAAATAATGTCATACTGCTGTTCGGGAACGTGGGGATACTGTGGCTTTACGGCATCGAGATCCTTGCTGCCCCTTAAAAAGTATATCATTGAATTATTGCCGAGCGATGAGTCCCATGTAACATCCATGAGGTAATATATACCGCCGAGCTTTACTATATTCCATGCGTGGTTCTCGTTATTGGACGTGCCTGAGATAATGCGGCAGTCTATGCCGGATTCCCTCATCATCCTGTAGAAAAGCTGTGAATAACCCTGACACACGGCAACATGGTCGATAAGAGCACCGTATGCAGTGAAAACGTGCTGATCGCTGATGCTGTCTGCATAGCTTGTATTACGGGCGATGTAGCGGTATATTGTCTTTATTTTGTCGTAATCCGACATATCTCCGGTACCAAGCGAGCTGAGTATCCTCCGGCATTCGTTGGTGACAGCGGTTTCTTCCTGATAAGTTGTGTAGTACTGCATATCAAATGTCATAGTGACAGCAGATGTTGAAATGCTGTAGGTGCAGTCATATTTTTTCCAGCCATAGCGGATATAGTCGCCCTCATTTGCTTTTGAGGTCTCTTTCAGTGCTTCGGCAAGGACATATTTATATGCTGTTTTCGGGTCGGAAACGGATGATCTTGGGATACTGACGGTAAATGACGGGGTTTTGGATGCCATAAAATCCCGCACCTGTGAACCAGCCTCCTGAATTGACGCAGCCTTAGCGAAAGACGGAGCAATGTCAATTTCTGACAGCTCAGCTTCTTTGGCAGAATAGCTGATATCGGGCATCGGGAATGAAGCAGATGCTTTTATTGAAGATGGTACAGCTCCGGAAATCAGAACGGCAGAAAGCAGAATTGAAGTCAATCTGCGTAAATTCATGGGTATCCCTCCTCATGTTGACAAAACGGCAGCCATAGAGTATACTACAGCCGCCGTTGTGATCATTGTTATGCAGCATTGCACATATCGTGCTGTATGCGGCTTTGTGTTATCTTTCGAGGATCTGTGCTCTGTCAGGACCTATGCCAACCATGCTTACATGGCAGCCGACAAGTTCTTCGAGACGTGCAATATATTTGCGGCAGTTTTCAGGAAGTTCGTCAAAGCTTGTGCACTTTGAGATATCCTCGTTAAATCCTTCAAACTCCTCGTATACAGGTGTGCAGCCTTCGAGTTCTTCGAGAGTTGCAGGGAAGTGTTCTGTAACAGTTCCGTCAGGCTTCTTGTATGCTACACATACTTTAAGAGTGTCGATATTTGCAAGAGTATCGAGCTTGTTGATAGCAAGGCTGTCAAGACCGTTTACTCTTACTGAATGGCGGACGATAACAGCATCGAACCAGCCTGTTCTTCTTGGTCTGCCTGTTGTAGTACCGAATTCGCCGCCGACATTTCTTATCTTGTCGCCGATCTCGTCATCGAGTTCAGTAGGGAATGGGCCTTTGCCTACACGGGTAGTATAAGCCTTTGCAACACCGATGATATTTGTGATCACCTTCGGGCCAACGCCTGTACCTACGCAAACGCCTGCGGAGAGCGGGTGAGATGAGGTAACATATGGGTAAGTACCGAAATCGATGTCAAGGAGAGTAGCCTGAGCACCCTCGAACATGATGGTCTTGCCTGCCTTGTCAGCCTCAAATGTGAGAACGGAAACATCATCCATGTATGGGAGGAGTCTCTTTCCGTATTCTGTATATTCCTTTGTTACGGCATCAAGGTCAAATGCTTCGCCGCCGTATACATCGGTGATTATCTTGTTTTTGAGCTTGCCTGTGGACTGTATCTTTTCTGCGAGAACTTCAGGATGTACGAGGTCATACATTCTTATGCCGCATCTTTCATATTTGTCCATATATGTAGGGCCGATGCCTCTTTTTGTAGTACCGATATCCTTGCCGCCTCTGAAAGCTTCTGAGAGACCGTCAAGGGCAATGTGCCAAGGCATAACGATATGAGCTCTCGGGTCGATTTTAAGGTGACCTTCTGTCTTGATGCCTCTTTCAGCAAGGCTGTCGAGTTCGCCGATGAAGTCCTTAGGGTCAAGAACGACACCTGCGCCGATAAGGCAGAGAGTATTCGGATAGAGAATACCTGACGGGATAAGGTGAAGCTTATAGACCTCGCCGTTATTGACAACAGTATGACCTGCGTTATTTCCGCCCTGTGAACGAACAACTACGTCAGCACGGGAAGAAATGATGTCGATTATCTTACCTTTACCTTCGTCTCCCCATTGAGTTCCTACAACGATATTTGCAGACATTTTTTTTCCTCTTTTCATTACTGCTTCACCGAAAGTCATTGTGTCGGCGGAGCGTCTATCAAAATTTTTTGTGCTAATGCACACTTACAATCTATTATACCACACCTGACAAATAATTTCAAGAGCATTGAGCGAATTTTCATGAAAAGCAGTGATTTTGTGTAAAATACCGATAAAAGCGGCAGTATATGATGCGGCGGATCTTTTTATATTGTGTTATGGGCGGTAAATGGTCATCTCATGCAAAAAATCAGTTTTCTTTTTTCTTTATCTTCATGGAGATGTCAAAACATTTTACGCTGTGAGTAAGTGCGCCGAGGGAGATTATATCAACGCCTGTTTCAGCGACCTGACGGATATTTTCGGCTGTAACATTGCCTGATGCTTCAAGAAGTGCCCTGCCGTCTGTTATCTCAACTGCCTGTTTCATCTCGTCACAGCTCATATTATCGAGCATGATTATCTCGACCTTGTTGTCAAGAGCCTCACGGAGTTCATCAAGAGTACGCACTTCGACTTCTATCTTAACAGTATGACCTATTTTCTCACGGAGAGCAGATACAGCCGCAGTAATACCGCCGTAAGCATCGATATGATTATCTTTCAGCATTGCGGCATCCGAAAGGTTGAAGCGGTGATTTTTGCCGCCGCCTACTGTGACAGCGTACTTCTGGAGGGCACGCAGACCCGGGAGAGTCTTTCGTGTATCGGTAACGGAAGCCTTTGTGCCTGCAACAAGTTCAACGCATTTGTTTGTGGCAGTTGCGATGCCTGACATATGCTGCAATATATTGAGGGCTGTACGCTCTCCTTTGAGGAGTGTAAGGGTACTGCCTTCAAGTTCAGCGATGATATCGCCTTTTTTTACCTTTGTGCCGTCATTCATGAGGATACGGAAATCAACATCTCCGCCTGCAAGGTCAAATACACGCTTTGCGGCTTCGATTCCGCATACAACGCCTGTGTCCTTTGCAACATAGTATGCTAAACTTCTGTGTTCAGGCGGAATGAGATTGTCTGCGGCGGCATCGATATAGTTGATGTCCTCCATGAGGGCGGTTGTGATGATATTATCAATGTAACACTGTAAAAGCTTCATAAAAATTATCCTTTCTCAAAAAATAAACATGATTTGCATGGGGCATTACGTGCGTCCGTACCATGTTAACGCATACCAAGCAGTTTCAGGAAAACGTCATCAAGTTTTTCCCAGCCTTCCTGTTTTGTGCCGTCAAGGGCATCTGCCTTATGCATGATGACTTCAATTTCACGGTCAATAAATTCGTTGAGCACTTCTATGCGCTTCCCTTTGCCTATTTCGGGAGTTTTCATTTTTGCCTCAATAAGTGCATTCACCGTCGGCTTTAATTCGTCCTCAAGCTCTGCGTCCATAAGCTCACTGAAAAGCATCGGCGGAGGCGTTCCCTTGTCCAGTATCCAGCGGCAGGCAAGCAGAGGACGCAGTACATAGAAGTACTTTTTCAGCTTGACCTCATCGCCACGCAGAAACTCATGGTTATTGTGCTTTGCGGTGCTGAGATAGTGGTATACGCCTGATTTTGACAGAAAATAGTCGCCGAGGATGAGCCTTATCTGTTCCCATTCGGGAGTTGTTTTATAGACTATCGGAGAGTTGTTCCATTCAAAAAGCGTAGGATTTGACTTATGAAGAAGCTCCAGAGCCTTTTTCAGGTCCCAGCCGCTTATGTCATAAACGTCATCAAGCTGCCATTCAATGGTATCCCTTGTCTTTTCAAGTTTAAGATAGTATTCCGCAGGTCTGACATATATAAATCTTACGTCAAAATCACTGTCGGGTGAGGCAAATCCCCATGCTCTGCTTCCTGATTCGACACAGTGGAGTATCTTGATGTTTTCGGCTTTTTCTATTTCGTCAAGTTTCAGCTTTATGCTTTCCACAATTGCTTTTTCATCCATATTTTTACCTCATTATTTGAGCACTTCGCCGAGGATTATATAAGCTACGGTAACTATCGATTTTGCAAGTACAAAGTCTGCATCAACGAAATATCCGCCGTTAAGGAGTTGTTCACGTATCTCGCTGACACGCTTGTAGCCTTCTGCGATAGCCTTCTGGTCAGGGATAACGAAATGGCTCTCCTGCATTATCTTTCTTGTTTCGGTGCGTATGCCCTTCGGAATACGGTCATGACCTGCATTCTCGCTGAACTGAACTTCCTCGAAATCCTTCGGTGCATCGGCAAGGCGTGAAGCTATGCAGTTTGCGGCATGGCGTGAGAATACGAGTGCTTCAAGGAGAGAATTGCTTGCAAGTCTGTTGCTGCCGTGAACACCTGTATGTGAACATTCTCCGCAGGCAAAAAGGTTATGCAGCGTAGTCTCGGAGTTGTTGTCAACATCGATGCCGCCCATGAGATAGTGCTGACACGGATATATCGGAACAGGCTCTTTTGTAAGGTCATAGCCCTGTTCAAGGAGATTTTTGTATATCATCGGGAAGCGGTTTTTCAGGAATTCGCTGTCCTTATAGCTTATGTCAAGGTAGAAATCAGTCGAATTCTGCTTGCGTGATTCGAGAATGATAGCGTGTGATACAACATCTCTCGGAGCAAGTTCAAGACGCTCGTCATAGTTGTGCATGAAGCGCTCCTTATGGCAGTTGAGGAGGTATGCGCCCTCGCCCCTGACAGCCTCGGAAATAAGGAAGCACTCACGGGTAGCACGGTTATTGAATGCAGTCGGGTGGAACTGGACATAGCTCAGATTTTTTATCTTTGCGCCCATTTCATAAGCGAAAGTGATGCCGTCGCCCGTAGCGATAGCTGAGTTTGTGGTGAACTGGTAAACTCTGCCGATACCGCCCGTAGCGAGTATCATGAAGTGAGCGTTGACAGTTTCATATGTATCGTCTGCAAGCTTCAGAAATGCTGAATAGCCTGTTGAAGTCTGCTTTGCCGCACACATGAGTGTATTTTCCATGATATCCACATTGCTTAATGTTTTTACTTTTTCGAGAAGCTTGCCTGCAATTTCTGCGCCTGTGGAGTCGGCATGGTGGAAGATGCGGTGATGACCGTGACCGCCTTCGAGTGTACGGTGGTATGAGCCGTCGGGGTTCTTGTCAAAGTCAACTCCGAGGCTGATGATGTGCTCGATATCCTGAGCCGCCTCGCTTACGAGGGTATGTACGGCATCAACGTTGTTCTTGAAGCTTCCTGCGATAAGAGTGTCATTCTGGTGGTACTGTATATTGTCCGTAGGGGACTGATAAACACCTGCAATGCCGCCCTGTGCGAGAGATGAGTTGCAGAGTTTCAGGTCACGCTTGCAGATAATGAGTATTTTTAAGTCTGATGGAAGATTTATTGCTGCATAGAGACCGGCAGCTCCGCAGCCTGCGATTATAACGTCATAATTACGAGACATAGAAGTCACGTCCTTTTCAAAAATATTGCCGATGAAGTGCTCATCGGTAGTCTGGATGTCATCTCTGAAAACGTCTGACGGTTTGTTCGGTGCTGCTTCAGAGATGCTTTATATACATTATAACACGTTTAATGTCGTTTGTCACTACCTTTGGAATGCATTAAAAGCACAATTTTCTTGACATTTTTTACTCCAAATGTGCATATAATGTGAAATAATTCCAAGTATAAAAGTTTCCGCTTGACTTTATGGAGAACAGTGTGTATAATATGGGTATATCAGTTTGAAGGCAGTACCTTGTAATTTTTGATGTGTTTTATACTTACTGTTTATTTATCAGTCTGCATAAAAAATCAGCCGGTGAAATATGGTTTGAATGAGTTTTTTTGTGCGATATCTACAAGGCGGATTTTGGGGGTATTGTTTTCATAATTTACTGCGGTGCAGTACAGCCGCATGACATAGATAAGAATGTGACTGTATTAATTCGATGCACAGGGGGAACAGAATGAAAAAGTATATGTCTGTTTTGGCAGTTGCTGCAATAGCTGCCTTTATTACAGGCTGTGACGGAAAAAGCAGTCAGTCCGTTGAAGTCTCAACGACCGACTCCATGGCAAATCTCACAAGCGAAAAAAGCTCAGAGACCGTACAGCCTGATCCTATAGTTACACTTACAACAATAAGCACTAAGCCACGGACTTCATCAAAGTCGGTGACAACTGCTGCATTTTCAGAGCCTGAAAGACCTGAGCCGCCGTCGCTTGCGGAAAAAATAACAGTGGCAAGCCATACCGTTCATACAACAGCTATCGACGAAATCGTGACAACGGAAACGATTTCCGAAACACATACGGAAATAACGTCATCTGTCATAGTCACTACTGTCACAACGACACGTCCGCAGCCTGCACATCACGATATTATCGAGGCTTACCGCAATGCCGTTTCCACAAAGATAGACTCTTTGCTGGATATGGAATATGACAATGTGACAGTCTCCTATACGCTTTTTGACATGGACAGCAACGGCATCCCCGAACTTATCGTCAAGTACGGAAGCTGCGAGGACGATTTCCAGCATACTTTCTATACATATGACGATTTCGGCATAAAGGTCATCTCTGACGGCACGGTTGGCAGTCATACCGGGTTTGCCCATGATACCGAGAAAAAACAGTTCGTTTCTGCATATTCCGATCAGGGCAGGGGCGTTCTTGAATGGCTCGTTCTTGACGGCAGCAATATCAATGTGGACAAGACCGAGGAGTTTGAATATAACGGCGACTCAACATTTGAGGAACAGGCTGACGGATACGGCGTGGAAATGCTTCCTTTTGCGCTCTACAGCAATTCGTTCGAGGAGACTACATGGATATACCGTGAAGTGAGCAGCCGCCTTGAATTTGACGAGATAGCAGGCAGAGACTTTTCGTTTATCGAGAATTACTGGTCGTGAGAATATTTTTACGGGACAGCTTTCACGGCTGTCCCTTTTGCATACATGAAATTACATTAACGGCTGCATTATCCGCCGCTGATAAACAATAACGCCAAAAATTTCCGCATTCACGCCAAATCGGGTGTACAAAAGCAAAAAAGTGTGCTATAATATAAATAATCTTTGAAAACAATTTCTTAAAGGAGATGTAAAAATGCATAAGGAATTTCTTATGGGAAATGCGGCAATAGCCCGTGGAGCAATAGCCGCAGGTCTGAACCTCGTTTCAGGCTATCCGGGCACTCCGTCTACGGAAGTACTCGAAACTACAGCAAAAATCAACAATGGCTCAATATATGTTGAATGGTCTGTCAACGAAAAGGCTGCTCTCGAACTGGGCGCCGGTGCTGCATACTGCGGCGCACGTTCAATGGTGACAATGAAACAGGTCGGTCTTAACGTGGCATCTGACCCGCTTATGAGCCTTGCATATATCGGCGTTAAGGGCGGCATGGTGATTATGGTCGCTGACGATCCCGGCCCGATCTCCTCACAGACTGAACAGGATACACGACATTTCGCCGCATTCTCAAAGCTCCCGTGCTTTGACCCGTCATCGGTTCAGGAAGCCTATGACATGATACAGGATGCTTTTAAATATTCTGAAAAATACCATACTCCCGTGCTTTTCCGCCCGACTACAAGAGTATGCCATGGCTATGCCTCTATCGAGGTCAAGGACGAAAACGAGTACGAGACAAACCGTCCCGAAGGCTTTGTGAAGGACTCGTCAAAATGGGTCATCTTCCCACGTCTTTCATATAATGCACATATCCGCATCGAGGAGCGCAATGCCGAACTTTCAGGCGTTTTCTCAGACTATGAGCGCAATGTAATTATCCCTGAAAAGAAGGCTTGCCGCAAGGGTATCGCTACTCACGGCATAAGCTATACATATACTATGGAGGCTCTCCGTGACAAGGAAGCTCCCCGCATTTTCAAGGTGTCAACTCCGTTCCCGTTCCCTGAACAGGCTGCTGTGAAGTTCCTTGAAGGTCTTGACGAGGTGCTCTGTATCGAGGAGCTTGACCCCGTTATCGAGCGTGAACTTACATATATCTGCGGAAAATACCACCTTGCCACAAAAATTCTCGGCAAGCTCACACATAACGTAAAAACCGCAGGCGAAAATACCTGTGCATCTGTTTCTGCCGATATTGCGGTATTTATGGGCTGGGATGCTCCTGAAAAGCCGTCACTTGAAGAAGCTCCTGCACTCCCTGTAAGACCTCCTGTACTCTGTGCAGGCTGTCCTCACAGAGCATCATTCTTTGCCGTAAAAGAAGCCATGAAAGGCAAAAAGTCCGTTTTCTGCGGAGATATCGGCTGCTATACTCTCGGAAACGCTATGCCGCTTGATATGGTCGATACCTGCCTCTGCATGGGTGCAGGCGTGAATATTACTCAGGGCATCGGCAAAATTGAGCCTGATACAAGCTGTTTCGCATTCGTGGGCGACTCAACTTTCTTTGCATCTGCCATTACAGGCGCAGTCAACGCAGTCTATAATCAGGCTGACATGACTCTCGTAGTCCTCGACAACTCCACAACTGCCATGACAGGTCATCAGCCTCACCCGGGCACAGGACGTACCATGATGGGCGAGATCGTCGAAAAGATAAGCATTCAGGAAGTGCTCAGAGGTGTCGGCGTTAAGATCGTTGAGACTGTAAATCCTCTTGAACTTGACAAGGCAATTGATACCGTAAAGCGTGTTTCAGCCGAAAAGGGCGTTAAGGCTATTATTTTCAAGTCGCCGTGTGCTGTCCTCATAAAGGGCAATAAGCCTGCCGTTATTGACAGCGAAAAGTGCATTCAGTGCAAAAAATGCATCAAGACTTTAGGCTGTCCGGGTATCGTAATGCGTGACGGCAAGGTCGCTATCGAAAATTCACTTTGTACAGGCTGCGGACTCTGCTCACAGGTATGTCCGTGCAATGCTATCGGAGGTGCTGAAAATGCAGAGTAATATTCTTATCTGCGGTGTCGGCGGTCAGGGTATCGTCCTGACTTCAAAGCTTATCGCCGCTGCCGCAATGGCTCATGATATCCCCGTAATGAGCGCCGAGACCATCGGTATGGCTCAGAAGGGCGGAAGTGTTTTCAGCTTCCTCAGACTGGGCGATGACCTTTACTGCCCTATGTTCCCCGAAAGATCCGCTGACCTCATTATCGGTTTCGAGCCTGCCGAGGCAGTGAGAATGCTCCCTTATCTTAAAGACGGCGGAAAAGTCGTTGTGAATACCCATCCTATCATGCCTGTTACCGCTACTCTCAGCGGTTCGGACTATACAGGCAGTGAAATGCTTGATTACCTGAAACGCAATGCAGGCGATGTTCTCCTCGTTGACGGCGATAAAGCCTGCGAGGAACTTGGTTCACCGAAGGTACTCAATATGGTAATGCTCGGTGCGGCTGTCAGAAATGACGTTATACCGTTCTCTGTGGACGATATTGAGGATATCATGAAAAAGACAGTCAAGCCGCAGTTCCATGAGCTGAACAGCAAGGCGCTGCGCTATTAATAAATATTATTGAATTGTATGGTTCGTCACATATACAAAAATAAGAAAGGATAAATCAAAATGAAAATATCACAGACACAGCTTGACCTCGTAAACAACAGAATACAGGCACTTTTAAAGGCTGACAGCTTTTACGGAAAAAAACTCGCAGCCGCAGGAATTGACCATGTGGAAACAGCAGAGGACTTTGCAAAGCTCCCGTTCTCGGAGAAAAAAGACCTCCGTGATGCTTATCCGCTCGGTCTTATGACAGCTCCCGAGGAGGAGATAGTCCGCATCCATTCGTCATCAGGCACAACAGGTACTCCCGTTATCATTCCGTATACACAGAAGGACGTTGATGACTGGGGCGAAATGTTCAAGCGCTGCTATGAAGTTGCAGGCATCACCAATATGGACAGAATTCAGATAACTCCGGGCTACGGTCTCTGGACGGCAGGTATCGGTTTCCAGAACGGCTGTGAAAAACTCGGTGCAATGGCTGTACCTATGGGCCCGGGAAATACCGAAAAACAGCTTGAAATGATGCAGGCTCTCAAAACTACCGTAATTTGTTCGACTTCTTCATATGCCCTTCTCCTTGCCGAGGAGATCGAAAAGAGAGGCATCAAGGAGAATATCCACCTCAAAAAGGGCGTTATCGGCTCTGAGCGCTGGAGCGATAAAATGCGTGAGAATATCGCAAATTCCCTTGGCATCGAGCTTTATGACATCTACGGTCTCACCGAGATATACGGTCCGGGTATCGGCATAAGCTGTGAATACAACGAGGGTATGCACTACTGGGACGATTATCTCTACATCGAGGTAATTGACCCGAAAACAGGCGAAAATGTTCCTGACGGCGAGCTTGGTGAACTTGTTATCACTACTCTCGTGAAGGAGGGCGCACCGCTTATCCGCTACAGGACTCACGATCTTTCCAGAATTATCCCCGGCAAGTGCAAGTGCGGACGCTGCTATCCGAGAATTGACGTTATCATGGGCAGAACCGACGATATGATGAAGATAAAGGGCGTTAACGTTTTCCCGAGCCAGATTGAAGAAGTTCTCGGCAAATTTGACGAGATATCAAGCGAATATCAGATAAGAATTTCTCACCTTGAGGGCAAGGATACTATGAGAATTTACGTTGAGTCCACAGGTGATGTCGATTTCGCTTCACTCAGCAAGCGCATTGCCGAAAAGGTCAAGAGCAAGATAGGCTTCACTCCTATCGTCAAGGTAGTCGAAGTCGGCGTTCTTCCGAGAAGTACCAAGAAAACTGCAAGAGTTATCGACGAAAGATTTGACTGAGCCGCTGAGCGAGCGGCGGCGCTTGTCACGCTACGCTCGTAAACTCGCTTACTCTGTACGGGACGGCGTCCTCGACGTCCCCAAATAAGTTTTTTGACACGCTGTAGGGAGCACGAGGGCGTGCTCCCCTACGCTTTTGTAGGGGCAGCGTCCTCGATGTCCCAAAATCGTTTGCTCAACTGCTTATGTAAAAGGAGAAATTATGCTTCTGATATCCCTCATGGATGTGGAAAAGAAACAGCACCACGCCCATGCACACAGTCTCCTTCGGGAGTGCCTGAAAAAATATGGCATCGCATATGACGAAAATACGCCGGTAGTCAAGAACGAAATGGGCAAGCCGTCACTTGCGGAACACCCTGAGATATTCTATAATCTTTCCCATGCCGATGGTATTGCTGCCTGTTATGTGACCGATGCGGAATGCGGCATAGACTGCGAAAGGGTACGCCCATACCGCCCGAATGTCATGAAAAGAGCGTTTTCCGAAAGCGAACGTCAGCTTATGGAGGATACCCCCGATGCCGAACGTGACCTCATGTTCTTCCGTCTCTGGACTTTGAAGGAAAGCTTTGTTAAAACAATTGGTATCGGCATCTCATATCCGCTTGCAGACGTGAATTTTTCGTTTATCGGTGACAATATAATCTGCAACGAGAAGAACTTTTTGTTCAGACAGTACATCATCAGGGACGGCGAATATGTCGTCTCATTATGTAAAAAAATATAATGATAACTATACGGTTCGGCTGCGAGTTTCATAATGCTTATGAAATGCCTGTGTACAGCCGAATTTTTTATATTGTTATAATTTAACTGTTTTATAATATTAACAAAAAATTCTATATTGTCAGATGTTGATTTTTTCTGCAATATATGGTAAAATGATAATGAATACACAGCGAATTCCCACATAAAAAGAAAGACAAAATAATGATACAGAGAGGGGGAAAAATTATGAAGAAAACGATGCAGTCAATAATGACTGCGGCGGCTTTTGCGGCGGCTATGGGTTCAGTAACTGCCGGAACTGTAAATGCAATAGGCAATGCATCGACAATTCCGACTTCGGAAATTGAGTTTGATCCGTCTGCTCAGAAATTTTCGCCGCTTTACGGCCCACCTGAGGTATTGCTGCCAAAGGGCGATGTAAACATGGATGCAAACGTTGATATTTTTGACCTTATCATCATGAAAAGATCAATTCTGAGCGGTGAGGAACTTGGCTACAGTTCCCTGAAACTTGCAGACGTTAACGGTGACGGCGAATTCAATATCGCTGACGTTGTGTCCATGCAGCACTTCCTGAACGGAAGTGAAACCTATTATGTGAAGTATTCCGATGAAGAACTCGGATTAACCACAACTACAACTATCTCAGACATAGAGAACTGCATACAGACATCCTACGGACCGCCTGTGACGCAGATAACTACTCAGAGCGATATTGAGACAATTATTACTACTTTCACCACAACTGTTCAGGCAGTTTATGGTCCGCCTGATGTGATGTCTTCGCTCTATGCCGAGATGTACGGCAATAATACGACCGAAACACAAGCACAAAACAATGATGATCTGGATTAATGGAGTAAAAAAATTATGAAAAAAAGTATGCATACACTGCTTACCGCTGCTGCTTTTGCGGCTGCTATGGGCGGTACAGGCGTTTCAAATGCCAATGCTGCAAGCTTTCCGCAGCAGATGAATATTCCCGTCAATGCTGAGTATGACCCGGAACTTGACTCTCCTCAGGGCGTTTACGGCCCTCCGGAGTGGTTCGGTCAGAATACTACAACTACGGCTGTTACAGAGAATATCATAACTAATACGACCAGAACCACAGTTACGGTTTATGGCCCTCCTTCGATGATGTCCTCACTTTATGCCGAACAGTACGGCACAACAACTGTTGATACTGCGACAACTACTATGCCAACGACTACTATGCCGACAACTACGACTACCATGCCGACAACTACCACAGAGGATTTCCTCAGATTTACTACAACAACTATTATGACAGTTTACGGCCCTCCTGAGGTAATGTCCTCACTGTTCAACAGAACCACAGAAACTACCGAAGAGCCGTTTATCGCTTTTACCACAACAACGCTTCCACAGCCTGCATATGGCCCTCAGATGGTCTACCCAAGAGGCGATGTAACATGTGACTTTCAGGTCGATGCACTTGACCTTGCAAAAATGAGAAATATGCTTATCGATGGCCTTGATTTCTGGGATCAGGACGTTATAGGCGATGTTAACAATGACGGCGTGTTCAATATCGCTGACCTTGTTGCAACTCAGAAATTCGTTCTCGGAAAAGAAAGTACATTTGTCAACGATACACCGATCGCTTCAACAACTACCGTACAGCCTGCATACGGCCCTCCGATATACTACAAGGCAACTACCGAGACAATGGCTGAAAAGTAAAAAGCTGAATTATAGTTCATATCTGCGAAAGGAGAGGGATTATGAAGAAAACTTTGCACACACTTCTGACTGCTGCCGCTTTTACGGCTGCAATGGGCGGAATATATGCCGCTAATGCCAATGCAGCAGATAACTCACAGCACAATAGCTGCGGTATCGATCTGGACGAAGACGAAACAGCAGTATTTCTGAAAACCACAACACCGCTCGAAAAAATTATTACCACAACCACTGAGAACATTGTCACCACCACTACTCAGCCTGTCGCACAGCCTGACTATGGCCCTCCGTATATGTATATGCCGAGGGGCGATATGACACTTGACTTTCAGCTTGATGCTCTTGACCTCGCAAAAATGAGAAATATGCTCATAAGCGGCGAACATGACGAATGGGATGACAAACTCGCTGATACAAACAATGACGGAGAATTCAATATCGCTGACGTTGTTACAATGCAGAATTATCTTCTCGGACGTATTGACGAATTTGAACTTCCGCAGCCTGTTTATGGAGCACCGTTGATTTATGAAACAAAATAAGGCACTTTTACAGGTGCTATATATATTCTGAAAGGAGAGAGTTGAATTGAAGAAAAATTTGCAGACACTCCTCACGGCAGCAGCTTTTGCAGTATCGGCAGGCGGCGCATTTGCCTCGAATGTAAATGCGGACGCAGCTTCGGAAATGCCTTCAATACCGCTGTTCGATGATGAGTACAGACCTGAAAGAGATGAGGCTTACAGCGTTTACGGCCCTGCACCTGCATGGACTCAGCAGCCGAGAGGCGATGTAAACCTTGATAATGTGATCGATGTTTTTGACCTTATCAAGCTGAAAGAAATGCTGCTTAACGCAAACACAAAATATGACAGGCTTATTGACCTCAATGACGACGACGAATTCAATATCGCTGACGTTGTTATGATGGGCAACTACCTCACAGGCAGAACACCTAAGTATGAACTGACCGATGAACAGAAAGCAGTGACAACTTCCCTGACTGCTGAGGATATCATCACCACAACTACCTATGAAACAATGGTTCTCTACGGCCCACCGTGGATGTTTACAGAGACTACTGCTGATATTGAAACGCTCGTTACTTACGTGACAACAGCGACAACGGTGCTTTACGCTCCACCGACGATGCCGCCAGCAACCACCGCAATACTTTATACGCCTGATATCTCACAGTTTATTGATACCACTGAAAGTACCGATGCTGAAAAGCTCATAACCATGACATCAACTACTACTCCTGTAACTACATACGGTCCTCCTGCATTCTTCTTCAGAACGTCCGACATGGAGGCAGATGTATTCTACTCGCCGATAAAAACTACCGAAACGACAGCAGTTCCGCAGGAATGACCTGTCAGAGAGGGATATACGATGAAAAAAACTTTACACACTTTCCTTACAGCCGCAGCTTTTGCCGCTTCAATGCAGCAGAAAACGACAGTAAAATTTCCGGATATCGCTGTCCCATCACCTGAAAAGAAAGATGATGAAAATAACAATACAGCTGACAGCAATTCGGAAAACAATAACAATTCTTGAACGGAGTAAATTATGTTTGATATAAAAATGAAAAATAAACACCTGAGACAGCTTGAGGATTACCGCCGCAGTCTCATGACAAAACCTGACCTCAGAAACCTTTTCCTTGAGCTCACACTTCGCTGCAATGAGCACTGCCTCCACTGCGGAAGCTGGTGCGGCGATGTCAAATCCGAGGAATTATCAGTTGAACAGTACCGCACATTCCTCGAACAGCTCAAAGAGGATATGACAGTTGACGGCAAAATGCTCTGTATCACAGGCGGTGAACCGCTCCTCAGAAAAGAGTTCTTCGAGATAATGGAGATCGCCGACAAGCTCGGCTTCAAATGGGGCATGACAAGTAATGCTACACTCATCAATGACGAGGTTGCCCGTGACCTCAGACGTGTCGGCATGGGGACAATTTCCGTAAGTATCGATGGTCTTGAAGAAACTCACGACGCTTTCCGTCAGACACCCGGCGGCTATAAGAAGGCTATGAACGGTATCGAAAGCCTCCTCAGAGTCGGCGGTTTTCAGGCTGTTCAGGTCACTACCGTTGTAACTCACCAGAATATCGGTCAGCTTGACGAGCTGTTCAAAATATTCAACGAAATGGATATCGACTCATGGCGTGTTATCAACATGGAGCCAATGGGACGTGCTAAAAATCACCCTGAGCTTATCCTTACACCTGAGGACTACCAGACACTCTTTGAGTTTATCCGCAATAAGCGTATTGCAGGAGAGCCTGTTACATACGGATGCAGCCACTATCTCGGTCTTGAATATGAGCGTGAGGTAAGAGACTGGTACTTCCTTTGCACGGCTGGTCTCTATACGGCAAGTATTACTGCAAGCGGCGATATTATCGCTTGTCTTGATATCGAGCGCAGACCTGAATTTGTACAGGGCAATATCCTCACAGACCGTTTCAGCGATGTCTGGAAGAACAAGTTCCAGATATTCAGACGTGACCTTGCAGAAGAAAACGAAAAGTGCGCTAAGTGCGACCAGAAGAATTTCTGCCACGGTGGTTCATATCATAGCTGGGATTTCGACAAGAACGAACCACAGCTCTGCTTCAAGGATATCTTATTCTAATGCTTATCGGACATTCGGTCTGATAATAAATCGTTTGCTATTTACATAGCAGAAAAGGGACAGTTTATAACAGCGATACTCATGTAGAAATATTATACTTATTATTGAGGGAAACCCTTTT
>JAKSQT010000027.1 GCA_024403995.1 Ruminococcus sp. | reverse complement strand
ATGCAATTTCATGGGCAAGCGCAGGCGAGCTCGGCTTCAGAGGTTCAAAGAAGTCAACTCCTTTCGCAGCACAGACAGCAGCAGAAACAGCTGCTAAGGCTGCTATGGAGCACGGTCTCAAGAACGTTGAAGTATACGTTAAAGGTCCTGGCGCAGGCCGTGAGGCTGCCATCAGAGCACTCCAGACCGTTGGTCTTGAAGTTAAGATGATCAAGGACGTTACACCAATCCCACACAATGGTTGCCGTCCGCCTAAGAGACGTCGTGTCTGATTAAATGGAGGTGTTTTAAAATGGCAGTACAGAAAGAACCTATTCTTAAAAAGTGCAGATATCTGGGCATCAGCCCAGCTGTTATGGGCGTTTCAAAGAAGGAGTCAATCCGTTTCAAGAACGCTAACAACAGAAAGAAGATTTCCGAATACGGACTCCAGCTCAAGGAAAAGCAGAAGCTCAAGTTCATCTATGGTGTTCTTGAAAAGCAGTTCTACCACTACTTTGAGATCGCTTCAAAGATGGAAGGCAAAGCCGGTGACAACCTCATCACTTGCCTCGAATCAAGACTTGACAGCGTAATATTCAGAATGGGTCTTGCTCTTACAAGACGTGAAGCAAGACAGCTCGTTGTTCACAGCCACTTCACTGTAAACGGCAAAAAGGTAAATATTCCTTCCTACAGAGTAAAGATCGGCGACGTTATCGCTCTTAAGGAAAACGACAGAACTTCTGAGAAGTTCAAGGCTACAGTAGAGGAAACCAAGGACAGACTCGTTCCTGTATGGCTCACAGCTAACAAGGATGACTTCTCTGCTAAGGTTAATCGTCTCCCATTAGCTGAGGATATTGACTACGAGGTAGCTACTCACCTCATCGTCGAGTTGTACTCCAAGTAATCCTTTAAAGGAACTTGAGCTCACAACACTCGAAATAAACATTTATTGCGAAATAGGAGGGTTTTTATGCTGGAAAAAATTAATAAGCCTGATATTGAAATTGTCGAGCTTAAAAGTGACGGCAAATACGGCAAATTCGTTTTAGCACCGCTGGAGCGTGGATACGGAATCACACTTGGAAACAGCCTCAGACGTGTGCTGCTCTCCTCACTTCCGGGTGTGGCTGTAACATCTGTAAAGCTTTCGGGCAAGGACGGTACAGTACACCACGAGTTATCAACTATTCCGGGCGTTAAGGAAGACGTTACCGAAATAATCCTCAGTATTAAAGGACTGACGGCTAAGCTCTACGGAGAAGCTCCTAAGACAGTCTATATAGAAGCAGAGGGCGAATGCGAAATTACCGCAGGCGACATAAAAACCGATTCTGAGGTTAATATCCTTGATCCGGGTATGCATATTGCAACACTCGGCAAGGACGCAAAGCTCTACATGGAAATTACTATCGACAAGGGCAGAGGATATGTTTCAGCCGAGCGCAATAAGAAACAGATCAATTTCCCTGTTGATGTAATTGCTGTAGACAGCATCTATACTCCTGTTCTCAAGGTAAACTACACTGTAGAGGACACAAGACTCGGTCAGGTTACCGACTATGATAAGCTTACCATGGAGGTATGGACAGACGGTACTATCTCCGCTAAGGAAGCATTATCACAGGCAGCCAATCTCCTCAACGAGCATCTGAAGCTGTTCATCGACCTCTCAGAGGAAGCTGGACTGGCAGAAGTTCTCGTCGAAAAGGACGAAAAGGGCAAGGAGAAAATCCTTGAGATGACCATTGAGGATCTTGACTTATCGGTACGTTCATTCAACTGCTTGAAGCGTGCCGGAATTAATACCGTGGATGACTTGATCAACAAGTCTGAGGAAGAAATGATGAAGGTTAGAAACCTTGGAAAGAAATCCTTCGACGAGGTTAAGGAGAAGCTCCAGTCACTGGGCTTTGACCTCAGCTCAGAAGAGGAATAAACACATAATGTACACAGAAGTGTACTGATTTCAAAAAAGGAGTGAATACAATGCCGGGTACAAGAAAGCTGGGCAGAACATCTGACCATAGAAAGGCTATGCTCAGAGGCATGGTAACTTTCCTTCTCGAAAACGGTCAGATCGAAACAACCGTTACAAGAGCAAAGGAAGTTCGTGCTGTTGCAGAAAAGATGATAACCATCGGTAAAAACAATGATCTGCACTCCAAGCGTCAGGTATTTGCATATGTTACAAAGGAGTCTGTTGCAAAGAAAGTTTTCGATGAAATTGCTCCTAAGTATGCTGAAAAGAACGGTGGTTACACACAGATCATCAAGATCGGACCACGCCGTGGCGACGCTGCTGAAATGGCTATTATCAAGCTCGTTTGATCGCAGATTTATTATAACAACGAAAGTCGTTCCCTTGATCGGGAACGGCTTTTTTTGTTTGTCGTATAAATTATTAATGTATCATTGACAATCCGTGAATAATGCTGTATAATATAAAAGGATATATGTCGTTTCCGATGAGTGGAGTTCCCTGAAATTTATGCCAGGGGCGGAAATGAATATGTTATACAGAAAGAGGGTTTACATAATGACAAACGAAAAAGGTCTAAAAGTTCTTATAGTCGATGACGACAAAAATATTTGCGATTTACTTAGATTATACCTCGAAAAAGACGGATACAGCGTACTTTTATGCCACGATGGTGACGATGCAGTAGTAAAATTCAAAGCTCTTTCTCCTGATATGGTACTGTTGGATATCATGCTGCCCGGCAAGGACGGATGGCAGGTCTGCCGTGAGATAAGAAAGATCTCAAATGTCCCGATAATTATGATAACCGCAAAAGGCGAAACTATCGATAAGGTTATCGGTCTTGAACTGGGCGCTGATGACTATATCGTAAAGCCTTTCGATGCAAAAGAGGTAATCGCACGTATCAACGCTGTTACAAGACGTGTCGGCACAGGCATGGCAGAACCGGAGTCAAAAGAAGTTCACTATGACAGACTTCAGGTAAATATGGACAGCTATGAGCTTAAAGTAAACGGCAAAATTATCGATACTCCGCCGAAGGAGCTTGAACTGCTCTATTATCTCGCATCAAATCCGAACCGTGTTTATACCCGTGACCAGCTTCTTGACGAAGTATGGGGCTTTGAGTATTACGGTGATTCACGTACTATCGATGTTCATATAAAGCGTCTCCGTGAAAAGCTTGAAGGCATTTCGGATAAATGGGCACTTAAAACCGTCTGGGGTGTCGGCTATAAGTTTGAAGCCGATGAGGAAGAATAAAGAAAATACTGCACAAAGCACGTCTGACGGCTTTGTAAGTCATATACTTTTCAGATATATGTCTGATAAACGGAGGGACACTGCGTCCCTCTGCTTCAGAACTTGTTTGCATAAAATATTGCTCCCACAACAAAAACCTGATTTTTTCTGCTTGTCCTGAAGAAGAAATTCTGCGTCAGAAAGCCTTGAAATACATCAGTATTCCTGCGGCTTTCATGATTTTCTCCTTCATTACTTCGCATAAATTAATTGGCGGAGCAATATCATAAACATTTTTTGATCAATTTTGCACATTACTGCACTGAAAAGCTTGAAATACACGGGTATTCCTGCGCTTTTCAGCCTTGATGCTCAAAAATATGTTTATGCTGTTTATGTGAACAAGTTCTTATATTCAGAGGTGATATTCGTTGAATAACAGAAACAGCTCATATTTTAAACTATTCAGAAAAACTCTTTTTATTACGTTTTCGGTTATAGTGATAGTCGGCGTTCTGGTGGTTGCATTATGCTCGGTTTTATATAAAAGATACAGACTTGACAGCCTTCAGCAGACAGGTGATGTTTTTATCGATTGCCTGAAAGATGAATTCAGCCTGACAGGTGATCTGCATTCGCAGGCTGTATTGTCTCTCCATAAACGTTTTACCATGCAGAATAAACGCATTATCTATGTCTATGACAAGGACGGAAAGCCGATTCTGTCAACGGCTGATTATGAAGATGCAAAAGAATCAGAAAAAAAGCTTATTCAGGATATGTCCGATGAGATGCGTGAAAGACTGGACGAAAAGGACTATCTTGACTTCAATTCAAACATAATTTCGCAGAATGACCCATATATTCTCTATGCAACACAGTTTTTCATCAAAAAGGATATCGATGATGAACTTCCTGATACAGTATATGCGGAAATATATGAGAAATCCGACGATATAAACAGCTTTACAACTAAGGTCATACTGATATATACAGCCATCGGACTGCTCGGCGGCTGTGCGGTATATTTTATTCTTAACCGTAAATTCAGCCGTCAGGCGGCTTATGAATATGATTTCATGCGAATTACCGAGATGTATGCACGAGGAGACTTCTCTGAAACTATCCCTACCGACTTCGCAGGCGCAAACAGGGAAATTGCTGAATATGTCAATAAGGTGGCTTCAAATGTCGCAAACAGCGAGGATACAAGCAAGACCTTCATAGCAAACGTTTCTCATGAGCTAAGAACGCCTATGACTACTATCGGAGGCTTTGTTGACGGAATACTTGACGGAACTATCCCGAAATCACGTCAGAATGAATATCTGATACTTGTCTCGAACGAGATAAAGCGTCTCAAGATACTCATCAGTTCCATGCTTAATATGTCACGCTTTGAGACTGGTACACTTTCTCCTAATTTTCAGGAGACAAATCTTACAGACCTTGTTATCAAGACCGTTCTCATGTTTGAGAAGAAGATAGATGATAAACAGCTTGAAGTTGAAGGTCTGGACAGCGCAAGAGTTGATGCAGTTGTTGATGCCGACCTTATCCAGCAGGTAATATATAATCTTGTTGAGAATGCGGTCAAATTCATAAACGTCGGCGGTACGCTGAGTTTCAGTTTTGAAAATGTGAACGGTACTGTCAGTCTCGGCATAAGGAATACGGGTGAGGGACTTTCAAATACAGAAATACAGCAGGTTTTTGACAGATTTTATAAGACGGATTCGTCACGTGGCAAGGACACCACAGGTCTTGGTCTCGGACTTTCGATATCACGTAAGATAGTTCATCTTCATGATGGTCATATTGTAGTAAAAAGTGTTCATGGGGAATATACGGAATTCCTTATTCAGATTCCTGAAAAGCGTAATTCCTCCAGAAAGGGATAATATATGGAAGAACTTGACGATATTTTCGGCGGCAAAGGTCAGCAGAGTGATGCTGAATCCGATGCGTCCGATATATTAAATGATTCATCTGACAGTCAGACAGAGAATAATGCTGCTCCGATAATAAATCTTGAAAAGAATACCGTACAGGATAATGCAGATATGCCTGAAGAAACTATACAGGAAATACTGCATACAACTGAGCAGGCTGAACAGGATAATTTGGTTCAGAGCGAACAGAATGAAGTGCAGCAGCAGAATATCCCGTCAGAAGCTCCCGTTAACAGCGAGGTGAACAATATTCCTGAACCGCCGAAAAATGATGAACCGCCTGTTCAGAATATACCTCAGCAGAACAGCGGTCAGCCGTCTTTTGCAAATGCACCGCAGCCTATGCAGAATGCGCCTCAGCAGCCTGACAATGCACCACGCAAGCCCGTATATGACAAGTTCATGTATGAGCCTATAGGTTTTGCAGGATATAACAACAGGGCAAATATTCCGCCTGAAAATGCGTTTGCTCCTCAGCAGGACTATGACCTTGCACAGACTGATACGAAAAAAAGCGAGAAAATGGCGATCAGATTCATGACAATAATTCTTGTTATTTGTCTGCTACTCTCGGTTTTCGGCATTGTCTATGACGTTGCAACAAGCGGAAAAAGAATCGGCAAAAGCGGAAAACAGGGAATTGTCATCTATACGGAGAAAAAGCCCGAAGGTGCAAATGACATTGAAAATTTTAAGGACGAGAACGGTAAATATACCACAGAGGGCGTTGCTGAGCTTGTCAGACCTTCTATCGTTGAGATATTCGTATACAGCGATCCAGCACATAAGGAGCTTATCGGCACAGGTTCGGGAGTTGTAATATCCGATGACGGCTATATCGTTACAAATGCCCATGTTTTGCAGACTGACGGTTATCATACGATCGGCACTATTGAAGATAAGACCTACAGCGCAAAAATTATCGGCAGAGATGCAAAGACTGATATCGCTGTTATAAAAGTTGATACAAATGAGCTTACTCCTGCAATTCTCGGTGATTCGGACGAAGCTCTCGTCGGCGAACAGGTTGTTGCGATCGGCAATCCGGCGAACCTTTCAAGCACAGTTACAGACGGCATTATCTCTGCGATAAACAGAAAGATTCGTGGCGACTCGACAGGCTTTGACATGGAATGCATACAGACAAATGCCGACATAAGCCCCGGAAACTCAGGCGGTGCGCTTGTAAATATGTATGGTCAGGTAATCGGCATCACTTCATCAAAATATGTAAGTTCAAGCTTTGAAGGACTCGGCTTTGCGATAAGCATCAATGAAGTAAAGCCTATCATCGAGGAGCTTGTAAAGAACGGATATATGGGCGGACGTTTCCGAATCGGAATCGAGCTTCTTGATATGTCATCAGCGGCAAAGCGCAAGGCTATTGAAGAACTTATCAAGGAGGAGCTTCCCGAAGATTTCAGCGGAATTTATATCTCGAAAATAGCTGATGACTGTGATATCTCCAATACCGAGCTTGAAACAGGCGACTTCATTACCGAAATTAACGGAACGCCTATCTCTACCTATGACGAGCTGTATGAAACCATAAGCAGTCAGTACAAAGCCGGCGACAGTGTTCCGGCTAAGTGTGCAAGAATAAAAGATGACGGAAAAATTGAGTATTTCAACATCAAATTCAAGCTCATGGAGGACACTTCAGGCAATTATTGATCGTGCGCTCCCTTCGGCATTTTTGAATTGACACCGCAGACTCCACCTGCTGCACCTGAAATGGTGAGCAGGAGGAGTTTTTTTATGCCTGCGGGATGGAGGCAGAAAGCAAGTCCGAATACAAATATCACGGCATATATCACAGCACCGCATATAATGCCCTCAGCAAGCCCGTGGTGCCGTCTGTACCTGCCGCATATATACGAACCCGTGAATGAACCGCAGGCAAGTGAGAACAGCGTGAGAATGCCTGAGAGCATCATATCTTTCAGCAACAGAAGAATTACTGCCGAAAATATTAAAGTGAGAAGCAGAGTTACTGCCATACCAATAAATGACGAAAATGAAATGCTGAGAAAACGGCTTGACCAAAGGCTTTTTCTGTGTCTGTGCATAAAAATACCTCCGCATAAAATGTTAATACATGATATGCGGAGGTTTTTCTTATCAGAACTTATTCTTCGTCGTTCTTCTTGTTTTTCTTGGATTTGCCCTTGTCGTTATCTTCGTCGTCATCAACTACTGCTGCTGATGCAAGGGATGAAGCCTTTTCGCTCTTGGAGGACTTGGCATCTTTTGCGGCTTTTGCACGTTCCTGAGCAGTAACGTTCTGTGAGATAGCCCAGTTCTTGATTCTGAGCTTATGCTTTGCGCCGCCTGTTTCCATAACGATGGTATCCTCGCCAATGCTTACGACAATGCCTACAATACCGCCGTTGGTAACTATCTCGTCACCGATCTGGATATTAGCCTGCATTTCCTTTAATTCCTGTTCCTGTTTCTTCTGTGGTCTTATAGCCATGAAGTAGAGCAGGACGAACATAAGTCCGAGCATGAGAACTGACGGAAGAAGTGAAGGTGCGCTTGCCTGAGCTGTTGTTGAAGCGCCGCCATCAGCAAATGCGTTCATAGCTGTGCCCATTGCGGCTGATGCTGCAACGACAGCAGTTGAAATAACGCTTATTAATCTTTTATGTTTCATAATGATCTCCATTCTGCCTGCCGGCTGTTAAATACAAAGGTAATTATACCATATACCGCAATTTTTTTCAAGTCCTTTTGCCTTATAAATTATTAATTTCATGTATTATTGTACGAAAGTGCATATAATATGAAAAAGCAGTCTCTGAATTTTATCAGAAACTGCTTTCAGTCTGTAGAAAAAGTTGAATTTGTTTTGTTGAAAAGGGGCTGTCGAGGACGCCAGCCCCTACAATTCAGCTATTCTTCATTAAAGTATTTGTAGGGGACGGCGGCCTCGACGTCCGCAAATTAGTCCTTAAAAAATGTATTGGAATATTCGGTTACTGTTGCTCTGTCGCCGTGACAGTCAACTTCAAGATCCTGATTTTCAAGCAGACGTTTTATCATGTAGAACATAAACGTGAAAGCAACCGCATTGACGATTATGCTGAAATAAATTCTGATGCCCATTATATTGCCGAGCATACCCGCAAAAATCATGCCTGAACTGATGATGATGACAGGCTCTAATTTTTTGTTGTCAGCTTCAAGTTCAAGGAATGCAAGGCATACAAGAGCTGAAACGACAGTATGAGCAATGGCAAGACCGAGAGAATAGGGTTTATAGAAGGAAAGACGGTATGAATTAAGCTCAAAAACCATCATAAGCGCTTCAAGGATAATATATGCCGAAAAGCCGATCTTCATAAGTCCACGGTCTCTGGCAGTCGATATCATAAGATAGTCAGCAAAAATAAGAGTTGCAAAACCTGAAATTTCGACCATATAGGCAAGAATTTCAAGAATTTTTGATAATACGCTGCCCGAAGAATATGTAACGTGGAAGATAGTGCATATCAGACCGAAACCAATAAAGAAGATATTGCCTATCATAGACAGCTTGATCGAAAATTTGAATTTTTCACGCATAACAAGCTCCTTAACCGAGGGCTTTCAGTGCTCTCTGTCCGATATCGTTTCTGAAATGTGCTCCGTCAAAACTTATCTTCTTTACGCCGCTGTATGCTGTGTCAAGTGCAGACTGCAATGTATCGCCCTTAGCTGTAACGCCGATAACACGTCCGCCGTTTGTGAGGAATTTTCCGTCATCGGAAAGCTTAGTTCCTGCATGGTAAACGAAACAGCCTTCAACCTGACCTTTTTCGTCAAAGCCATTCATTTCGATGCCCTTTGGATAGCTTTCAGGATAGCCGCCGCTTGCCATTACAACGCAGGCACAGCTTCCGTTATGCCATTTTATATCAACTTTATCAAGGGTATGATTGTAAACAGCCTCGAATATCTCATAGAGATCTGCATCGAGCATCGGGAGAACGACCTGTGTTTCAGGATCGCCGAAACGGCAGTTGTATTCAATGACCTTAGGGCCCTTTGGAGTGAGCATCAGACCGAAATAAAGACAGCCTTCAAAGGTACGTCCCTCGGCATTCATTGCGTTCATAGTCGGGAGGAATATCTTTTCCATGCATTCTTTTGCGATATCCTCTGTGTAGTAAGGATTAGGTGAAACAGTGCCCATACCGCCTGTATTGAGTCCCATATCGCCGTCAAGAGCACGCTTGTGATCCATAGAGGATATCATAGGTACCATTGTTTTGCCGTCTGTGAATGAGAGAACGGATACTTCAGGGCCTGTGAGGAATTCCTCGATAACTATACGTGCAGAGCTTTTGCCGAATTTAAGTTCATCTATCATATCATGGACAGCCTGAACAGCTTCTTCCTCATTCTGGGCGATGATAACGCCTTTTCCGAGAGCAAGACCGTCAGCTTTGATAACGGCAGGGTAGCTGTTCTGCTCTTTGAGGTATGCGATAGCTTTATCTGATTCTGTGAATACCTCATAGAATGCAGTCGGGATATTGTATTTCTTCATAAGCTCCTTGGAGAATACCTTTGAGCCTTCGATAATAGCGGCATTTGCTTTTGGGCCGAATGTCATGAAGCCTTCTGCATTGAGCGCATCGACCATGCCGAGAACCAGCGGATCGTCAGGTGCTACTACGACCATATCAGGCTTGAGCTGTTTTGCAAGTGCAACAACGCCGTCAACATCAGTTGCGCCTACATTGAAGCATTCGGCATATTTTGAGATACCGCCGTTTCCGGGAGTGCAGTAGAGCTTTCCTACCTGCGGACTTTCGGCAAGTTTCATGATAATGGCGTGTTCACGGCCGCCTCCGCCTACGACTAATACATTTTTCATTTGGATATCCTCCTGTATGTTATTGTAAATCGGGATAATTCCCGATATCTTTCACAAATTATAGTATAGCATATATTTCTTCTCAAATCAAGACTTTTGGGTCAAATAACACATCAACAATAACGAAAAAACTCAGCCGCAGTATCAGGATACATTGGCTGAGCTGTTATGTCTGCTCATATAAAATTCGACAGCCGCCGCACACATGGTCACGATAAAGCCGTACATATAAAGATAGGACAGCGTCTCCCTTACCGTATTGATGAAGCTGATAAGCTGTATTGTCTTGATGCCGTCAACGGCTGCGGCAGAAACTGCATGGCTGTTGAGATATGACGAAAAATAACCTATAACGGGATAGACGATTCCGCCTGCCACGAGAGTCTGTATCGAGCGGTCCTTGTTCACCTTTGTGGTGAGTGCGTTCATTAAGCTGAGTGTCAGCATTGCGGAAGGAAGCACCGCCTGAATATTCAGCAGCATATTTGCTTTTTGATTGAGGTTTATCTTCATCAGGTCATTTATATCCGTGTATCCTACCAGTGCTGCGGCGATATGCGGATTGAACACGACTACGATGTTGAAAAGCACGCTTAGTACAATAAGTCCCGATGCAATAAGATAAGCGTTTTTCATTGCCTGTGGTTTTTTCATGTTTTCCCCCTTTTATTGCTCCGCCAATTAAGTCTTGAATATTTTATGCGAAGTAATGAAGGAGAAAGTCAAGGAAGAAAGCCGCAGGAATACTTACGTATTTCAAGGTTTTCTGACGCAGAATTTCTTCTTCAGGACAAGCAGAAAAATTCAAGATTTAGTTGGTGGAGCAATAATACATTACCGCACATAATACCGTTTTTTACTGAGGGAAACCCTTTTGAGAAAGGGTTCTCCCTCAGACTCCCTTCCTAAAACTTTTAGGTGTTTAGCGTATCTGATATGGGACATTTGTCCCATATCAGATACGCCATAATACTGAAAGTCTTTGGAAAGGGGTTCGGGGGCAAACCTTTCCTCAGAAAGGTTTGCCCCGAAAAAGAAACGGTACAACGTGCGGTGGACTGATATTATTTCATATGGTCAACGTGTCTTATCTCGTCCATGCCGAGGGCGGCTGAGGTGCAGACAATGACCAGAGAAGCGATATTCAGCAGACAGAAAAGAAAGCATACATATTCTGTTCGCTGAATTATCCAGCTCTCGGACTGTGTAACGGCAGAAATTGCCTTGAATGATATGAAAACGTGCTCACCAATAAATCCGAGAACCCAACATGCAGGTGCGGCTTTGAAGGTCTTGCGGCATCTCTTTTCCGAGAAACCAAGCTCCATACAGCCTGTGACATATTTGAAATACGGTATCCAGATAATGATAATGAAAGGGATTATCTGTACCTTATTTATAAATTTTATCTGTATTTCAGGGTGTGTCTCTGCGAAGTAGTCACCTGCGAAAAAGTTTACTGCGATGTCGGAAACGAGAAATGCAAGAGCAGAGAGTATAACATAGACTGCCGTAAGAACGGCGGCTACTGCATATAGTTTCCGAACCGAAATTGATTTGTAGTTCATACAAAGCCCCCATTTTAAGCGAGTGGCAGGCTGAATCACAGTTCACGCCTGCCAACGTTGTTATTAGTGGTGGAAAAGACGGATTCCTGTGAATGCCATAGCAATATTGTACTTATTGCAGGTCTCGATAACGTTGTCATCACGGATAGAGCCGCCGGGTTCAGCGATATACTCAACGCCGGACTTCTTAGCACGCTCGATGTTGTCACCGAACGGGAAGAATGCATCTGAACCGAGGCAAACGCCTGTATTCTTTGCAAGCCATGCCTTCTTTTCGGCAACTGTGAACACTTCAGGCTTAACCTTGAAGATATTCTGCCATGTACCCTCTGCAAGAACGTCCTCGTATTCATCGCCGATATAAACATCGATAGCGTTGTCACGGTCTGCACGGCGTATATCGTCAACAAACTGGAGCCCCATAACCTTCGGAGACTGTCTGAGCCACCAGTTGTCAGCCTTCTGACCGGCAAGACGTGTGCAGTGGATTCTTGACTGCTGACCTGCGCCGATACCGATAGCCTGACCGTCCTTGACGTAGCATACAGAGTTTGACTGTGTGTATTTGAGAGTGATGAGTGAGATGAGGAGGTCATCCTTCTTGTCATCAGGGATATCCTTGTTGTTTGTTACGATATTTGCAAGGAGTTCACGGTTGATGTCAAGCTCATTGCGTCCCTGTTCAAATGAAACGCCGTAAACCTGTTTTGTCTCGATAGGTGCAGGCTTATAGTTTTCGTCAATTTTGAGAATGCAGTATGTGCCCTTTCTCTTTGACTTGAGGATCTCGAGAGCCTCGTCGTCGTAATCAGGAGCGATAACGCCGTCTGATACTTCACGCTGAATCATTTTAGCTGTGCAAACGTCAACCTTGTCTGAAAGAGCGATGAAATCGCCGTATGATGACATTCTGTCAGCGCCTCTTGCTCTTGCGTAAGCGCTTGCGAGAGGTGAGAGTTCGCCGAGGTCGTCTACCCAGTAGATCTTTTTGAGGTCATCAGAAAGCGGTCTGCCGATAGCTGCGCCGGCAGGTGAAACGTGCTTGAATGAAGTAGCTGCACAAATGCCTGTAGCTGCTTTGAGTTCCTTTACAAGCTGCCAGCCGTTGAGAGCGTCGAGAAGGTTGATATATCCCGGTCTGCCGCAGAGAACCTCGATAGGAAGCTCGCTGCCGTCAGCCATGTATACTCTTGATGGCTTCTGGTTTGGGTTACAGCCGTATTTTAACTGCATTTCGTTTGACATGATAGTGTCCTCCTGTAAATTAATTTCCGCTTTGTGATCTGCGGATATGATTTATTTTTTCAATGATATTTTCAACCCATTCACTGTCATTGTCAGTGATGAGGTATACGTTAAATCCGTAAAGTTTTTTCCTTTATCAGGTATAGTCCTCATATTCGGATATGATTTCTGTTTTGCTGTTTTTTAATATAGTTCTTGTCAGTATCAAACGGTTTTCCTCGTCATACTCAAATGCCGCACCTTCGGGGATCTCGTCGATATCGGGAATCTCGACAGGCTCAGCGGCTTCAGTTGTTTCAGATACAGAAGATGCAGAGCTTTCAGTTTCGGAAGAAGATGAACTTTTCTCTTTGTCCGCACATGAGGTCATCAAAGCGCCGCACAGAAGTACAGCGATAAAGGTTTTGATTTTCTGAATTACTTATTCTTGTTTACAATACGAGTATCAGCCTTGCCTGTTGCGAGGTCAACGAAACGTACAAAGAGAGAAACCTTGTTGTCAGCGTTGAGATTGTTCCATACCATATCTGTGAATTCGTCGATATTTCCTGAAATACCTACAAGTGTAGGCTCACCCTCAAAGCTTGGGAGCGGATTGCCGTCACCCATATATGTGTGGATGAAGCGGCCTTCGCCGTCAATAGGATTGCTGTATGAGAATGTGTATCTCTGGCATGAATCAGGGTTGCCGTTTGCACTCTTGAGGATAGACATTGCATAGTTGAAGCCGCCTTCCTCGAAGTGGAGGATACCTGAGATACGAGGAGTGAAGTTCGGAGCATCGTCCTCAAATTCTCTTGTGCGGAGAGACTGCTCGAAAGTCATCTGTTCGTCCATAAGTTCATAGATAGTGTCAGTCTGGTCGCCGTTTGTAACGATGAGCTTGTTGCCAAGAACACGGACAGGAGCATATATTATGAGGTGCGGATCAGTGAGTTTTGACGGATCAAAAGCCTGAGTGCGGATACCGTCGCCGTTTTCAACGAAAACACGGTTGCGGCTGTTTTCGCTTCTGCCCATGATGAAATAAGCTGTTACGGCAAATTTTCCGTCATCAGACTTGCCGATAACGATTCCTCTGCCCGGATATGCGTTTGAACTGAGTTCCTGTGCGAGATCAAGTTTTTTCATGATATATTCTCCTTTTATTCTTTTACATAAGCCTTTCCGTCAGCGATTTCAATTTTATCCTGACAGAACAGTGAAACAGCCTTTGGCAGCAGCTTCCATTCAACATTCTCCATTATGCGTTTCTGGAGAATTTCAGGTGTATCGCCGTTTTCAACGTTTACAGTGCCCTGAAGAATGATAGCGCCTGCATCGGCTTTTTCGTTTACAAAGTGGATAGTTGCACCGCTGACCTTTACGCCGTAAGCAAGCGCAGCCTCATGGACACGCAGTCCGTAGAAGCCCTCTCCGCAGAATGACGGGATAAGTGCAGGGTGAACGTTGATAATCTTATATGCATAAGCCTTTGTGACACATTCATCGAGAATGGTCATGAAGCCTGCAAGCACCACAAGGTCAGCCTTTTCCTCATTGAGAGCATCGAGGATAGCATGGCTGTATGACACGCTGTCGGAATACTCTTTGCGAGGGATAATTCTTGTGGATATGTCGTTGTTTTTAGCTCTTTCAAGGGCATAGGCATTCGGATTTGACGAAATTACGCAGGTTATTTTTCCGTTTTTGATGATGCCGCTTTTTTCGGCATCGATAAGAGCCTGCAAATTAGTGCCGCCGCCTGAAACGAGAACGACTATGTTTTTCATGTTTATGCCTCCTGTGGGGATGAATCAGGAAAATCTGTATAAAATATGAAAGGCAACAGTGAGCAGACCGCCTAAGACCATTGCCGCACCAAAGCCTGAAGTACCGATGACTTCATCGGAATAGAGAAAGGTTTTCGGGGCAGACGGGTCAACATCGACCGATATCGTATCGCCACGCTTGCACGGTACGGTTTCGGCAGGTACATAGCTCACATAGTCGGCATGGATATCCTCAGAGCCTTTCCTGTAGCTTACAACAACGCAGAAGTATTCCTGTTCTGTGTCTCCGATCTTTTCTGTGCGTGTGCGGTAACCGAGGACATTGGCTGTGTAAGTTCTGTATGAAGAATACTTGATGCGGTATCTCAGACAGATAAGCAGTCCGAGAATGATGAATAGGATTCCGATTACAATGATAAAAAACAAGAACTTCTGCTCCTTTCGTAAAAAGTAAACAGGGCAGTTATTCGGGGAACTGAACGTGTCCCGGAATAATAACGGTATCATCGGTGCAGAGCGGGATATCCTTATCGACCACGACCTGACCGTAGATATCGGTTATGCGGAATGTGAACGGCCCTTTGCCCATATCCCTTGATTCAAAATAGTTGTACGGACGGCGTTTTACTTCGACAAATTCGCCGTTTTCGTCAAGATATTCAAGCTTTGTGATAGGATAACGGTGATTTCGCACCTGAACGCCGCACCAGAATTCTGTGCTGCCCTCCTTGTATTTGAAGGAGATAGGAGCATCAGCGGCAGTATCGAGTGGGATTATCTTCCAGCTTACGGGAACTCTGCCTTTCTCGACAGGAGCGATAAGCGGAAATGCATCGGTATAAAGGTCAAGATCGCCTTTTTTGCCTTCGGGAAGTTCATCGGTCACGAGCATTTTTATCGTGCCGAGTTCGCCTGTTACCTCGATATAAGCGCCTGCAAGCTGTGCCTCGTTGTAGTCGGAGTGGTTCATTGCGACTATCCAGTAATCTCTTGAAACGGGGTCAAGCATGGCGTGACCGCCTGTATAGCCGCCGCCGTAGAATGTGCCTTCGCCTGTATGTATCGTGCCTTTGGGTTCAAGAATACAGCTTTCGTCGATTGGATATTCTGTCTGAATTTCGGTATTATGCGGTTCACCGGCAGTCTTTCCGAGAACGAAAGCCTGAACGTTTTTCAGTTCATCGGCTGAAACGTTCTGTTGTCTTGCGGCAATAACGTCAAAGCAGTTGATCTCGCTGTCCGTAAGGTAGTCCATATTTATTGCGGAAAAAGTGTAGCTGAAAACTGAAAATGTGCTGATTACAGCCGCAGAAAGAATGACTGTAAACAATTTCTTGTTTTTCATATACATCACCGTTTTTATGGAACTGTCCGCAGGTAAGTGCGGACAGAATCAGTTCATTAGCAGATGATAACGCCTTCCTCGGACTCAACGAGTTCACCGAGTACATAAGCATCTTCGCCGGCAGCCTTTATAGCAGCGATAGCCTTATCAGCATCGTTCTTGTCAACGCTTACTATCATGCCGACACCCATGTTGAATGTGTTGAACATATCACGTTCAGGGATATTTCCTGTTCTCTGGATAAGATTGAAGATAGGGAGCACCTGAACGGCATTTCTTTCGATCTTTGCAGCAAGATTTGAAGGAAGTGAACGTGGGATATTCTCATAGAAGCCGCCGCCTGTGATATGAGAGATGGATTTTACTTTAACGCTGTCAAGGAGCTTCATAACAGCTTTGACATAGATGCGTGTAGGAGTGAGGAGAGTTTCACCGAGAGTTGCACCGAGGTCATCAAAGTGCATAGCAAGGTTCTGAGCATTTACGTCGAAAACGCTTCTTACGAGAGAGAAACCGTTTGAGTGAACGCCGCTTGACTTGATAGCGATAAGAACGTCGCCTGCCTTCTGTGTATCGGGCTGGAGTATCTTGTCCTTGTCAACAACGCCGACAGAGAAGCCTGCAAGGTCATATTCGTCCTCAGGCATGAGACCGGGATGTTCAGCAGTTTCACCGCCGATAAGAGCACATTCAGCCTGAACGCAGCCTTCTGCAACGCCTGAAACGATAGCTGCTATCTTTTCGGGATAGTTCTTTCCGCAGGCGATATAGTCAAGGAAGAACTGTGGCTTTGCGCCGCAGCAGATGATGTCGTTGACACACATGGCAACGCAGTCGATACCCACTGTATCATGCTTGTCCATGATGAAAGCAAGCTTTATCTTTGTACCAACGCCGTCAGTGCCTGAAACGAGGACAGGCTTGGAAATACCCGTCATATCAAGCTCGAAAAGACCTCCGAAACCGCCGATTCCTGAAAGAGCGCCCGGAATCATTGTTCTGGCGATATGTTCTTTCATGAGTTCAACCGATTTATAGCCTGCGGTTACGTCAACGCCTGCCTTTTTGTAGCTTTCGGAAAAACTGTTGTTCATAGTAAAATCCTCCGTTAAAATTATTAGGGCAGCACCGCACAAAGAGCGTGCAGTGTTGCCTTAGAATCTGTCAGCATAATAATCTGTGCGACAGATCCGTGAAGCGCAGACAGAAATGAATCTGTCCGCACATAAATGATATTATTCTTTGCCGTTCCAGCAGTATGTGCAGAGATTGCACTTGTTTATGCCGATGGCATCTTCCGTGCCGGGGAGCGACTGGAATTCCAGAGAAGTGAGCTTGAGTCTGCGGCATATCTCATCACGCATACGTCTGCCTCTTTCTGTATTGGTATCGCTGTATTCTTCGATATACTTAACGCCTTCTGCGCCCTCGAATTCGTCGATTATCTGACGTGCTATGAGTTCAAGCTCCGAGTGGCTGCGTGAGAAGTTAAGGTATTTGCAGCCGTACATGATAGGCGGGCAGGCAGAGCGCATGTGCACTTCCTTAGCGCCGTTCTCATAGAGAAATTCAACAGTCTCACGCATCTGAGTACCACGGACGATACTGTCATCAACGAAAAGGAGACGCTTGCCTTCTATAAGTTCATGAACGGGTATGAGCTTCATTTTTGCGACCTGATTTCTCATGCTCTGGTTGGACGGCATGAAGCTTCTTGGCCATGTCGGGGTATATTTGATGAACGGACGTGCGAAAGGAATGCCGCTTCTGTTTGCATAGCCGATAGCGTGCGGAGTACCCGAATCAGGAACGCCGCATACATAGTCAACATCAGGCAGACAGCCGTTCTTTATGTCGTTTTCAGCCATTATCTCGCCGTTGCGTGTTCTCATGACCTCAACGTTAACGCCCTCATAGACAGCATTCGGATAGCCGTAGTATGTCCAGAGGAATGAGCATATCTTCATATTTGAAGGATCGCCCTCAGCCATTGTGATGCATTCATCAGAGGTAAGCCTGACTATCTCGCCTGCGGCAAGCTCCTTGTAAAGGGAATAGCCGAGTTTCTGGAATGCGAATGACTCTGTTGAAAGGCAGAAGCCGTCGCTGCGTTTTCCGATTATGATAGGAAGTCTGCCAAAACGGTCACGGGCTGCGATAATGGAGTCCTTGGTGAGAATGATAAGGGACATAGTGCCCTCTATCTTGCTCTGTGCATAGCGGATACCGTCAACGAAATTGTCTTTCTGAGCGATAAGAGCGCCGATAAGGTCACCTGAGTTTATCTTGCCGCTGCTCATTGTTTCAAAGTTGGCGCATCCTTTTTCGAGGAGTTCGTCAACAAGCTGGTCAGCATTGCGGATAATTCCTACTGAGCAGATGGCATATATGCCCATTTTTGAGCGGACGAGGATAGGCTGAGGGTCTGTATCGCTGATACAGCCGATACAGAGCTTGCCTCTCATAGCAACAACGTCGTTTTCAAATTTAGTTCTGAAAGGAGAATTTTCGATACTGTGGATATTTCTCTGGAAGCCGTCCTTTTCTGAGTACGAGGTCATACCGCCACGGCGTGTACCGAGGTGAGAGTGATAGTCAGTACCGAAGAAAACGTCTGTAACGCAGTCGTTTTTAGACGCTGCACCAAAAAAACCGCCCATAAATTATTCTCCCATAAGTCTCTTCATGATTTCCTGATATGCTTCTTCAACGCCGCCCATATCTCTGCGGAAACGGTCCTTGTCGAGCTTTTCGTGAGTTGTGCTGTCCCAGAAACGGCAGGTATCAGGAGAAATTTCATCAGCGAGGATGATAGTACCGTCAGCAGTCTTACCGAATTCGATCTTGAAGTCGATGAGGTCGATGTTGAGACCCTTGAAGAACTTGATCATAAACTCGTTTACCTTGAGTGCATACTTAGCGATAGTGTCGAGTTCTTCCTTTGTAGCAAGACCGAGAGCGAGTGCATAGTAATCATTGATGAACGGATCGCCGAGGTCATCGTTCTTATAGCTGAATTCAAGGATAGGGCAGAGGAGCTGTTTGCCTTCTTCAACGCCCATTCTCTTTGAGAAGCTGCCGGCAGCAACGTTTCTTACGATAACTTCAAGAGGAACGATGGAAACCTTCTTTACGATAGTTTCACGTTCACTGATCTCCTCAACAAGGTGAGTAGGAACGCCTTCTTTTTCGAGCATCTTGAACATATAGTTTGTCATCTGGTTATTGATAACGCCCTTACCTGAAATAGTGCCCTTCTTTTCGCCGTTGAAAGCTGTAGCATCGTCCTTGTAGCTTACGATAACGAGTTCAGGGTCATTAGTAGCAAAAACCTTCTTAGCTTTGCCCTCATAGAGCTGTTCGAGTTTTTCAATGTTTTCCATTTTAAATTCCTCCTTGAGAATTATGGCGCAGCGCAGAAAATGTGCAGTGCCTTATTAATGATGTTATATGCAATTCCGCTTCATTGCGGAAATTGTAGGCTTATTTTTCGTCGTACATAGGAGTTACGACAACTTTTCCTTCGGGATCGAGCAGCGGAGTAAGTCCGCATGAACTTTCACCTGTGGTCTGGATATAGTTGACACCTGTCAATTTGTCAACCATTATTCTTACTGAGCTTAATCCCCATGATCCGGGAATTTTTTCTTCCAGAGTGATCTTAAAGCGATTCTGTGACATAATATTACTCCTCTGAGTGATGTGCGTATTCCTCGTCAATGAGGGGCTTGCCGTCGGAATCAAGCATTACGACAGGTTCGCTTCCTTCAATTGACATCATATAGTTATAAAGTATCGACAAAGACAACAACGCCCTTGGCACCATGAATGTATTGGATATTCTTTTTCAGGAATCTTTCCTTTGGGGGTGTCATCATCAATTTTCTTTTCATTATTTCCGAACATGATAAAATCTCCTTAATGAAGCAATAAAGTATCAGCGAGATCCGAAGGTTCTGAAATAATATAATCAGCGCCGTGTTCATTGAATTCATCAGTGCTGCCGTATCCCCAGAGAACAGCCATACAGCGTATGCCAAGGGAATGAGCGCCGATGATGTCATGTTTTCTGTCACCAATCATCAGAACGTCGGATGTATCATGGATATCTGCTTTGTCAAGAAGATAACGAATAACATCATGCTTTGTATCACGGGTACCGTCTGTTGCAGCACCGCCTATCAGCTCAAAATAATCGAAAAGTCCGAATTTATCGAGTATCCTTACAGAAAATACTTCAGGCTTGCTTGTAGCGACAAACAGTCTTCTGCCGCCTTTTTTCAGGCGTTCGAGCATTTCAGGTATACCATCATAAACGGTATTTTCAAAAAGTCCGACGGTACTGTATCTTGAACGGTAGAGTCTTATCGCCTCTTTTGTCTGTTCATCGTTCATGCCGCAGAAATCAGGGAATGATTCACACAGCGGCGGACCGACAAATCTCATGATATCAGGCGGTTCAGGAAAATTCATTTCGCTGAGCGCATATCTGACACAGTTCAGAATGCCCGGAGCAGAATCCGTGAGCGTACCGTCAAGATCAAAAAGCAGGTTATTGTATTTCTGCATCAGAGCTTTGCGATCTCTTCCTGTAAAGCCTTGTCCTTAGCGATAACGCCGTCAGCCATAGCCTTCTTTTCAGCGGCAAGCTTTGCGGCAAGCTCCTCGTCAGCGATAGAGAGCATCTGGACTGCAAGAACAGCGGCATTCTTTGCGCCGTCGATACCTACAGTTGCAACAGGAACTCCGGGAGGCATCATAACTGTAGCGAGGAGAGCATCCACGCCTTCAAGAGCCTTGGATTTCATTGGGATACCGATAACAGGGAGAGTAGTGTGACCTGCAACAACGCCTGCAAGATGAGCAGCCATACCTGCGGCACAAATGATAGCACCGAAGCCGTTAGCTCTTGCATTTGAAGCAAATTCGCAGGCTTCAGCAGGAGTACGGTGAGCGCTCATGACACGGCATTCAAATTCAACGCCGTACTTTTTAAGCTCTGTGAGAGCTGATTTAACAACAGGGAAGTCGCTGTCGCTTCCCATGATAACTGCAACTTTTTTAGACATGGTTATATTCTCCTTTAATTTGTTTTTCTGCCGTTTTCGACATTATTGACTGCGGCAGTATCTGTTGGCTGTTCTGTTTCGGGTTTGGGATATTCAGGTGCATCGAGCAGGAATTTGCCTGAAACAGCTTCAAGGTCGGCTGATGAATGACCTTTGAATTCGATAACAGCTTTATAGTTATCCCTGAGATTGCAGAGATTATTATCATCGTCGTGATAGCTGATAAGCGTATCAGCCGTGACTGCAACGGCATAATGCGGGACACCGTCATCGGAGCGTACAGAATAGAGGAAGATGTCGGTAATTCCCATAAGCCTTTTGGTGACAATTCTTTTTTCGTTCTGGAAAAGCGTGAAAAACTCGGCTTTATCGGCTGAACGTATGTTGTTTACAAGCGGTTCGGAATCCTCAAAGAAAGCATATCTGAGGTATGTTCCTGCATTTTCAGCCATAGTCTCTATCATCGGGACACTGAGCTTTGAAAGCAGAAGCTTGCTTGTGATATCAAGGGTATATTCAGATGACGAAACACATCCGCTGAATGAGGCTCTGTTGAGCGTAAGACCGTTCGGTGCGGCATAGTACATATATGTTCCGTTATCGCTTTTCAGGACAAGACCGTCGGAAGTGACCTCACAGCTTTTCCATGCTCCTCTGAGATACGGAGAAAAATGGCTGTCATAGATGACTGTGCTGTTGTCGGAATATACAGTTGCCGCATAGAAAACGCAGTTGTTGATTTCATGGCGTTCTATATTTTTATAGATAAACGGAACGATCACATCGCCCTCATAGCTTATGCAGCCGAGCAGATCTTTGCTGCCGATATGTTTTTCGGCTATGCAGATGCCGGGTTCTGCGAAAGAAAGCTCTCTCCATTCAGGCGAAACAGTGATTCTGTCATTGCTGTCAGCTATACCGTAAAATCCTGAGTTGTCCTGAAATATGAGATTTCCGCTGCCGTCCTTGTCAAGTCTGTGGTAAATGGCAGTTTTTGTGCCGTCGGCATTGGTATTCTGTCCCGTATCGGAAAAGAAACGTGCGATCGCAACTGCAAGGGCTGCGATGACGATGAACAGCAGGGCAAAGAGAAACTTCATTCGTTTATTCATATGGAATGAACCTCCTGAGATCAGTCATTCTTATCGGAAGCAGACTCCTCTTTTTTTCTGCTGAGATAGATCTCCTCGGTCTCCTTGGTTATATAGATAGGACGCTTTTTTGTTTCAAGGTAGGTCTTTGACAGATACTGACCGAGAACACCCGTGCTGAAAAGCTGTAATCCGCTGAAAAGGAATATCAGGCAGATTATTGTCGGGTAGCCGTCGGGGGCATCGTTGAAGCCTAAAACAGATTTTATGATAGTGATAAGGATGAGCACAAATGCGATAATGCAGCAGATTATGCCGAGCATTGAGGCAACTGCAAGCGGTGCGGTCGAGAAAGCCATGATGCCTTCGAGGGAGTATTTGAAAAGTCCCCAGAATGACCATGATGTAGTACCGGCAGGTCTTTCGACATTTTCGTATTCTATATAGCGCACCTTGAAGCCAACCCAGCTGAAAATGCCCTTTGAGAAACGGTTGTATTCGGACATTTCAAGGATGGCATCGACCATCTGGCGTGACATGAAACGGAAGTCCTGAGCGCCGTCAACGATCTCTGTCTGTGAGATCTTGTTCATTATGCGGTAGAACAGTCTTGCGAACCATGAGCGTATTTTTGACTCGCCCTTGCGGCTTACACGTCTTGTTGTGGCGCAGTCGAATTCGCCGTCTCTTACATAGCTGTACATTTCCGGAAGGAAAGCAGGCGGATGCTGGAGGTCAGCGTCCATAACGACGATATAGTCACCCTTTGCGTTTTTAAGTCCGGCGAACATACCCGACTCCTTGCCGAAATTACGTGAAAATGAAATATATCTTACTCTGCTGTCCTTTTCTGCGAGAGAGCGAAGGATCTCAAGAGTATTGTCTTTTGAACCGTCATTGATAAAGAGATATTCAAAGGTGAGTTCGGGATATGTCTGTGACATCTGACCTGTGACCTTTGTTATCTCGTCATAGAACATGGGGAGAACCTCCTGTTCGTTGTAGCACGGTACAACAACTGAAACGAGCTTCACAATATTCCTCCTTAAATGGAACTGATTCTGCATATGCACAGACAGGCTGTCCGTACATAACAAATACACCTTTAATAATACAACAAAACTGCGGATAATGCAAGAGAAATTTGATGATTTTCTGAAATTTTTATGTCTTTGTGAAATAATTCTTTTTTAATAAGGAAAATGTGATGCTATTTATAGAACTTGTACCAAAGCCGGTGCTATATAAAGTGTATATGGCATATGATGTTTGTATGACACTTCCAAAGGAACGTACTGCATATTGATAAAACTGCTAAAGGCAGACTGTATGAAAAGCGACTGCTTTTCGTAGGGAAAATTTGACAAAAAAATCAATAACGTTTTGTTATTATTACCGAAAATTTTAAAATGGGTATAATTTATGAGGTCAATTTTTAAGAAAGTGTTGATTTTTTTTGAGTAATCATGTATAATATTATTGTATAGCTGTTACATTCACTTTGCGTTCATAAAAACAAAAAATTTATCGGGCAGAATGAATGGAGTCAGCGGCTTTCAGATTTGTTTTATGTTATTTTTCAGGCATACCCGCAATGTGCCTGACCTTTTATGTAAAATGTCCTGTTCTGTTTGCCGCCGACAGAGCTGATCGTGAAATCGGCTTCCGCTGCCGGAAAGCGGAAATGCGGTTTTGCCGCAAGTTGGGAGAGGATTATGGATATCACACTTGTAACTGCTTCAAACAGCAAAGAGGTACACGGCACTGACAACGATAAGAAAACCGGATGCGGAATTAACCTCCTGAGAGGCGAAAATGTTACAATTTACCGCAGAATAGGCAGAATGACCGACCTCAAAGAGATAACCTGCGAAAGATGCAAGGCTAACCTTGCAAAGAAAATGATAAGATCAGACAAGAAGGAAATGAACCGCCTTCTCAAAGAGGAGAAACAGCGTGCAAAGCTTGGAATGGACGACGAGGGCATAGTTCCGCTCGGCAATACCACAGCCAAGATCACACGTGCTCCCGAAAGACGTGAAGAAATTCCGAGAGCTGCAAGAACTGTTCCTGCCGGCAGTGTTCCGGAGGGAAATTACAACGCTTCTGCTGCTCCGAATGCAGCAAATCAGTATGATGCTGCACCTGCACCAGCACCAGCACCGGTACAGCAGCCTTCACTTACAAAACCTGCACAGCCGACTATCCCCGGCACAGGAGTAGCTATAGACGCAAGCCTCGCTGCCTTTGCTATTCAGAAGCCTGCCGAGGAAAAACCTGCCGAGGAGAACAATGATTTCCTCGCACAGTTTGCTGTTCCGACACCTGCTGCACAGCCTGCCGCACCTGCACCTGCTGCACCTCAGCCGGCTCAGAATGACTTCCTTGCACAGTTTGCAATTCCGACACCCGCTGCAAAGCCTGCCGCACCTGCTCCTGCACCTCAGCCTGCATATCAGACTCAGGCTGCTCCTGCACAGACAAGCGGCGACAATATGCCGAACTACAATGCACCGCAAAGCCCTGTTCTCGACAGCGTTGACGATATTCTCTCGATGTTTGCCGTAGGCGGCGGAGCACCTGCAAAGCCTGCACCTGCACCGGTTCAGCAGTATTCTGCTCCCGTACAGCCTGCCGCACCTGCATTTGACACCATTGCACCCGTACAGCCTGCTGCACCTGCATTTGACACCATTGCTCCGATGCAGCCTGCTGCTCCTGTTTTAGATGATATTGCACCAATTCAGCCTACAGCTCCGTTATATGAGGAAATGGCACCTGTACAGCCTGCTGCTCCTTTGTATGAGGACGCTGCACCGGCTCCGCTTTATGAGGATATGGCTCCGTTACAGCCGACAGCTCCTGTTCTGGACGATCTTGCTCCGATGCAGTCTGTTGCACCTGAATACGATCCGACTTCTTCATACGAGGATTATATGTCTTCACAGCCTGCATATGATGCTGCTCCTGAAGCTGCATACGATGCACCTGCTGATATTCCTGTATATGAGGCAGAAAAGCCTGCTCCTGTTGATAATTCCGTAAGCCAGCAGCTCATTACAGTTCCGCAGTTCACAGGATATGATGCAAACGGCAGACCTGTTTATAATTACATACAGATGGCTATGACAGGCGTTGACCAGAACGGTCAGCCTATCTTTGCACCGATCGACGGACAGCCGTTCGTTCAGGCTGCACCTGCTGCAGCACCTGCAAAGCCGGCTCCTGTACGTCCTGAACCTTACAGATTCAGTGGCACAGCAAATGCAAATATTTCCAAGATAGCTGTAAATCCGCATATGAGACAGACCTCACAGGCATTTATCAACGCTATCGCAAGCTCAAAGGAATATGCTGACAAGAACCTCATTGATACTCAGGGACTTAAAGCAAATACTCCTGTTCTTTCCTCTATCGAGGACGTTCTCTCAACTATGGGCGATGATTCACTCAAGCTCAAGAAGATGGAAGAACAGCAGAACAGACAGAAGGAGATCGTTCCGAAGGTTGACGAGTACAGAGGTCCTGTTGCAAGAAGCACTTCCAGAAGCGTACCGCCTCAGTCAAGAAATTCTTCATACACTCAGCCGAAAGACCCACGTACAATGACTAAGTCTGAGCTGAAGGCATACAAGAAGACTGAGAAGATCAACGCAAAGTTCAAGAAAGACCTTGCTAAGAGAGGTTTCTGAGAACAAGTATAAAAATAATTCCGTGTAACGGATAACAGAAGCACCGCAGAACTGCTTTGATGGGTTTTGCGGTGCTGTCTTTAAAAATGAAACGAGGATACTATCTATGGCAAACAATACTATTCTGGACGAACTGAGAGGCAAACTCGGTGATGACCGTGAAGAAAATATCGCTTTCCTGAAAAAAGAAACAGAAAGATTTATCAAGGAAGGCAATGCAGAGGGAATTGAAGCCGCCGGTACTCTCATTCTTGAGAATATGCCGCAGGCTCAGAAGGACGAGATCGAAAGACTGACTCATGTTGACGGCGAACGCCTTGACAAGATGTTTGAGGAAATAAACAAGCTCGTCAATGATAAGAAGATCGTCGAGGCTAAACCACTCGCCGAAAAGCTTTATAAAAAGATAATTAACGATTATCCGCAGACTGAAACGGAAATGTTTGTTTCGTTCAGAAATCCGTTTGAGGATAATCTCTACCAGTTAAGGGAAAAGCCTGAGAAGACTCTCAGACGCACGCCTTTTGATTTTGCTCAGTATATCACGATATATGCATATATTCTCACAGAAACAGGCTCTCCGCTCGATGCTATCCCGATACTCGAAAAGGCTATGGAATACAACCCCGTAGACTGCGGCCCGAGATTTGAGCTTGCTGAAGTTTACAAGCTGCTCGGAAACAAGCGTCAGCTTATGAATACCACAAGGGATACGCTGAAAGTGTGCTCATCACCTGTTGCTATTGCAAGATGCTATGCGAATATGGGCTACATTCTCACGGATATGGGCGAATTTGACGATGCCGTTGCTTTCTATACCGCAAGCATCATGTATGCTCCGCATCCGATGATACAGTATGAGCTTCAGGATGTTGCACAAAGAAAAGGTTCTCCTATTGTACAGCCTTCCAAAGAGCAGATTATCAGTGCAATGAAGAAATATGAAATGGAATTTGGTGTCAACAAGGATGTACTGTCTGTTGCAGCACAGCTTTCTGTACATTATCTACAGAAAGAAGATATTCCGAATGCCCTTGTTGCACTGAAAATGACATATAATCTCACCCGTGACGAAAAAGTCAAGGAGATAATCGAGAAATATGAACCGATGGCTGAAAGAATGGCTAAGGCTCAGGCAGAAAATCAATAACGAAAATTTCAGGGACAGTTTTAACTGCGGTACTCATATAGAAACTTTATACTTGTTATTGAGGGAAACCCTTTTGATAAAGGGTTGTCCCGATAAAGAGTAAAGATTTCTATATGTGTAAAGTTGTTAAGCTGTCCCTTGTTTTTTGTATTAACCATCAGCTGCTTCTGCTTGTCATCTGATTAATTAGCTAAATTTTGCTAATGTGCCAAATATTGCTGAAATCGGCATTGTCTGTTGACATTATTTGAAGATAATGCTATAATGAGACTATAAAAAAGAAAAATAGTGCCGTTCTGCAAATACGCAGTCTGGTAGAAATAAAAACGGATGGCGGAAAAGGGTAAAATAACAGAATTGAGAGGTTGCACTATGAAAAATTTTGGAAGAAAAACGGTGGCAGGCGTTTTATGCTTTGCTATGCTCACAGGCACGTTATCAGCTCCGGTTCCGTCAGCTTTTGCAGCAGGCGGAGTAGTTATCAATGAAGTCTGCACTAAAAATACTACTTATCAGGCTTCTGACGGAGGTTTCTATGACTGGGTGGAGCTTTACAACACCACAGGAAGTTCCGTTGACCTCAGCGGATGGGGTCTTACCGATAAGGCTGATACTCCATACAGATTTACTTTTCCGCAGGGTTCTTCTATCCCTGCCGGCGGCAGACTCGTTGTTTTCTGCGACGGTGATGCTGCTGCTGTAAACAATGCCGTAGCTCCTTTCGGACTTTCGGCTACAGGTGAAGAACTCACTCTTACAGACAATAATGGCTCAACTGCTGATACTGCTGTTATTGATGCTCTTGCTACAGATATGTCATACAGCCGTTATCCTGACGGCAGCGGCGATTTCTTTGCAACAAGATGCACACCAAATTCGGCAAACGCAGCTCCTGAAGGAGAAAATGCAGTAAAAAAACCTGAATTCTCGGCTGAAAGCGGATTTTACAACAACAGCTTCATGCTGACTATCTCCGCTCCTCAGGGAACAAGGGTTTACTATACAACAGACGGCAGCAATCCGACTGCCGCTTCAACAGAGTACACAGGTGCTATATCTATCGAGGATATGACCAATACTCCGAACCGTCTCAGCATGAGAACCGATATCAGTACAGATAAGGTCGAGGCTCCTAATGAGGGCATCGACAAGGCTGCAATTATCAGGGCTATCGCTGTTGACAGTCAGGGCAGAACAAGTTCTATCGTTACAAAAACATATTTTGTAGGTACTACAGCATCATCTTACTACCAGAATATGAAGGTAGTTTCACTTGTTACAGACCCGGACAACCTTTTTGACAACGAAAAGGGTATATACGTCCTTGGTAATAAGTATCAGGGCGGCGGCATTGGCGGCTGGAACATGGGAGGCGATCCCGGACAACAGGGCGGCTGGAACATGGGAG
>JAKSQT010000026.1 GCA_024403995.1 Ruminococcus sp. | reverse complement strand
TCCCACAGGGAGAGACCACGTATGGCAAGGAATTTCTGTGTAATATGACGGGAAATATACAAGTTTATTACGTGCAAAGTCGTCAGACGTGCTTTGTGCGGTGTTGCCTTAGATAGTACTTTTCTGAAAGGGGAAAGGAATTGTCTATGAAACAAGAATGTGACAAAATATTACGAATCATGATCGCTGTGATAATAATCCTTACGGCAGCTATCCTGATTCTTGCAGTGTATCTTGCCGTAAACCGTAATTCGGATAAAGACGGGGAGATACAGATATATGAGGCGTCCGAAGCAGTACTGACCGATGCGGCAACAACGGCTGAGGCAGCGACAGAACCTCCTTCACTTCAGGAGAGAATTGACGAAATGATGCCCGTTGCAGCAAAAATGCCGCTTCACAGCAAGGTTTGCCAGATGTTTATTGTCCGCCCGGAAGATCTGACTGACGGCGCTGACATTACAGAAGCATCTGAATATACAAAAGAAGCTCTCGGAAATTATCCCGTTGGCGGCCTTATCTATTTCAGCGAAAATCTTGAATCCCAGACACAGGTCAGGGAAATTATTTCCGCAACAAAGGAATATGCGGAAGAATACGGCTGTATCCCGCTGTTTTACGGTGTTGACGAGGAGGGCGGAGATGTTGCAAGATGTGCTGATACGGTCGGTACAACGTCTTTTGACCCGATGTATTACTACCATGTTCAGGGCAGACAGACATCTTATGCAAATGCAAGGACAATTGCAGGCGATATTGCTTCGCTTGGCTTTAACCTCGATTTTGCTCCTGTTGCGGATACATGGTCAAATATTTTCAATACGGTCATCGGCACACGAGCATACAGCGATAATTTCATGGAGACTGCCGACCTCATTTCTTATGCAGTCAAGGGATTCAGGGACGGCGGAGTATACTGTACGCTGAAGCATTTTCCGGGGCACGGCGATACAGCCGAGGATTCGCATAAAGGTACGGCAGTTGCCTACAGATCGGCAGATGAACTTCGCTCAAATGAATATCTTGCGTTTGCAGAGGGTATAAAATCAGGAGCTGATATGGTCATGACAGGTCATATCACTATCCCGACGTTGGATGAGCTTCCTGCATCGCTTTCACAGAAAATAATAGGCAGCGAACTGAGAGACTATCTTGGATATGAAGGCGTTATTATCACTGATTCACTTGCTATGGGCGCAATTGCGGATAATTATTCAAGCGGTGATGCGGCTGTTATGGCTATCGAGGCAGGAAATGATATTCTGCTTATGCCTGAAAATTTCTTTGAGGCGGTACAAAGCGTGGAGGATGCTGTGAGAAGCGGCAGACTGTCAGAAAACCGCATAAACGAAAGCGTGGCAAGGATACTTGAACTGAAAAGCCGCAGAATGGAGATAAAATAAGGAAAAATATAAGGCAACACCGCACAAAGATTGTGCGGCAGAAACGCAGTTAGATTTTTCGTCAGATTGTACAGAAATTTTGCAGGCATACTGGTCTGTCGGTCAGCCTCTCTGTCAGCTTCGCTGACACCTCTCCCACAGGGAGAGACCACGTATGGCAAAGAATTTCTGTGCAAGATGACGGGAAAGATACAAGTTTATGACGTACAAAGTCGTCAGACGTGCTTTGTGCGGTGTTGCCATAAATAGGGGGAAATATATGAAAAACTATTTATCAAAAGCTGTTTCGCTTATGACAGCGGCAGCGATCTTAGCACCAATTGTACCATCATCCGCAAAAGCACAGGACAAAGAAACTGCGGCGCATCCTTTGTATTCCGTGCCGCATATCACAAATACAGTTGGAGGCAATGTCGGAGACATCAAGTTCTCGGCTGATAACAGCGGTCTGAAACAGTATGACATGACAAAGGAAAAACTTCCGTCTGCTTATGATATGAGGGAGACATGGGGCGTGACTTCCGTAAAAAACCAGTCAGGCCACGGAACTTGCTGGGCACATTCGTCTGCTGGTTCGGCTGAAACTGACCTTATGAAATATATTCCCGATATTGACCTTTCAGAGCTTCATACGGCTTATTATGCCTACTGCGGTGCAGACCAGATAAGACCGAAAAGCACCGATACGGACGAGATACTCGATTCCGGCGGAAATATGTGGATGGCAGTCAATCTCTGGGCACAGTGGATAGGCCCTGTTTATGATAATACTCTGCCATATGACAGAAGTGATCTTCTTGGAGACAATGATTATAAGTACCGCAGTGATTTTCATCTTGAAAATGCTGTCATGCTTGATTATAACTATGACAGGAGCGATGCTGATTCCATCAATTATCTGGTTAAGCGTCAGATAATGGAAGGTCACGGAGTTGATGCGACTTTCTATTCAAACGGCGAAAAATGCTATGATACAGTGCATCATTCCACAAACTCAAACAGAAAGCCGAAATTTGCAAATCATGCCATTGTAATAGTTGGATGGGACGACGATTTCCCTGCCTCCGATTTCAAAGTAAAGCCGTCTGGAAACGGTGCATGGCTCGTCAAGAACAGCTGGGGAACGTCCTACGGAGAAGACGGCTATATCTGGATATCCTACTATGACAGGTCACTCGGCGAGTTTACTGTGTATGATATGGGTGATAAGGAGGACTATGTTGTAAATTATCAGTACGACACATATGTTCCGACACAGACTCTTGCCGCCGCTGATGATGCAGTTGAGGGGACACCTTCTTACATGGCGAATATCTTCACGGCCGAGGAAAATCAGCAGATAGAAGCAATTTCAACATATTTCATTGATCCCGGTACAGAGTATGAGATAACACTGTACACTGACCTGAAAGACAAAACAGATCCTTCGTCAGGTACTCCGTCTGCGGTAACAAAGGGAAAGCAGTCACTGACGGGATATTTTACAATAGAGCTTGATAGGCCTGTATATGTGGCTGAGGGCAGCAGTTTTGCGGCTGTTGTGAAAATGACGAATTCGGAAACACCGTTCGTTGTGCCCGTGGAAACAGTCATCTATGCACAGGATAAGCTTTCCGGCATCAGGACTGAGATAGGCAGTTATACGGCATATGACGATATGATCGAAAATACTGCCGATCATCAGAGCTTTTACAGTGCCGATGCAGAGGAATGGTTCACTTCGTCTGACGGATTTTATCAGTATGATGATGAAAGCAAGGCTGAACTTCTTGACGTGCTGATCGAACAGCTCAACGACGGCATGGATGAAGCTGATGAAGATGAAATAGAAAGAAATAATGAACAGATCGATTACTATAAGAATCTTTTTAAGTCAGGCGATATCTGTATAGAGCTTGGCAATATTTCGCTCAAAGCATTCGGAAATCCATGCGGTGCGGTTGAATTTTCGCATATTTCCGGCGGTGTGCCGACTGATGAAGCTGTTGAGCTTATTTCCGCTGATGGTTCGGATATATTTTACAGTATCGATAACGGCGCATCTTTCATAAAATATGAACATCCGATAAAAATTGAAAAGGAAACAAAAATTCTTACATCACCTGAAAACGGCAGTGTTTCAAGGGAATACAGACCTCTGACGGCTGATTTTTTCGATATAGGCTATGTCACGGGGCAGGATACAGGTTTGGCTGTAATGAAATATGCACGCAGAACAAACAAAAATGAGTACAGCATAGAACTTGAGAAGAATGAGGAGCTGATCAGCTTTTATCCGATAACTGCAAACACCGTTTCACTGAAAAATAAGATCTGTAAAAATTACAATTACACCGAACCGTATCAGGTGAACAGGTATAAGAATGTGTTTTATTTCAGTCTGAGCGGTGAAAATGCTCTTGACAATACGGTCAAGGTCATTGTAAACAGAGGCGGCAATTCTGACTTCAAGCTCGGCGATGTGAACGGAAATGATAGGGTGGATTCAGTTGATGCATCGGCTGTACTTATGCATTATGCCCGTACATCAGCCGATAAGGACGGAAGTATCGACGAAAAAATGCTGAGATATGCCGATTTCAACAGCGACGGAATTGTTGATTCCCGTGACGCAAGTGCAATTCTTCTGTATTATGCTACCGAATCTACGGGCTGAAAGCGGTGATGGGATGAATAAGACATGGAAGCTCCGTGCACTTTACCTTTCGGCAGTTTTTGCTGCCGGAGCGGTATATCTTTTATTCACCGGCATTAACCCGAAAGAAAAAAGCACTTCGGTCATTGTTAGAAATGAGATATCGGAGACGAAAAATGATGTTCCAACGGTCATTACAGCCGTGTCCACGCAGAACGAAACGTCTGCCGTGGCTGCACAGAAAACGGCTGCAATGACCGAAGCCGTTTCCGGGACAATGCCTGAAATTCCGCAGTATATCGACATAAACGAGGCGGATGCAGAAACACTCTCACGGCTTGACGGTGTCGGAAATGTGCTTGCAGAGAGAATTGTCCGCTACCGTGACGAAAACGGCAGATTTGACAACATTGAGCAGATAATGGAAGTTGAAGGCATTGGTCAGGCGAAGTTTGATTTGATAAAAGAGAGAATTTTTGTGGCTGATCCTGTATATTATGACGAAAATGAAGTCGAACCGCAGATCTATGATGTTCCTGATGAGGTGACGGAGCATATCCCGACACTGGAGGAAACAGCCCCGATCGACCTGAATACTGCGGATAAAGAGCTTTTGATGCTTCTGCCGAATGTGGACGATGAGGCAGCGGATGCCATTATTTCCCTGCGTGAGAAGCTTGGCGGTTTCAGCAATTCATATGAGCTTTTGTATATAGACGAACTGTCACAAAATGACGTCGCCGAAATACTTGAATTTGTAACGATTGGGCAATAGCAATAAAAGATACTGTTTTCCTTTGTATAATAAGGTGCATTTTATTTTTACCGTTTTGTAACTTGTATCGTTAATGTTGACAGAAAAAATATGTTGAAAACATACAATGTGCATAAAAATGGTTAAGGAACAATGCAGACTATTGACTTTGCACAAAAAATACAGTATATTTTAAGTACAAAAGCAACAGGAAACATTGTAGTATGAAGGGGCTTTGATAATGCCGTACCGGCAGAATCAATGATGAATCGTACCCGGGTTTGACTGCCGAAACATTTCATTGAGGCTCGTCCTTTTCTGACGAACACTTTCAAACGTCAAGGGCGCTGAGATGATCTGCGTAAGCTTCATATTTGGGTAACCCGGAATGAATCGGTTGTCTTTGTGAATAAACAATAGGACGTAAGGTCTATGTTTTGATGGTGGCTTCCAAATAGCTGCCGAAAAGCAGCAGACAAAGGGTGAAGTTCAAACCACCAGGCGAGCACATTCACCCGGCTGAATAAAGCCCTTCTGTCCTGCTGTCATTCACATATCGGTTTTGTAAATATTATACTCGCTGAGAGCTATAATATAGATATTTAAGGAGGAAAAACTAATGAACACACTTAAGAGAACTTTAGCTTTAGTAGCTACACTCGCAATGGCTGCAACAGCATTCGCTAGCTGCGGCGAAGATGAAAAGGATTCATCATCTGAAAATTCTTCTTCTTCAACAGTAGAGGAATCTTCTGAGGAAACAACAGAAGAGTCTTCTGAGGAAGCAACTGAGGAATCTTCTGAGGCAGGCACACCTGGTGAGCTTGATGCTTCAGTTGTAACAGGCGGCGACACATTCACAGTTGCTGCATGGAACGCAGACGACGTTCCTGCTCTTCTTGCTCAGTGGAAGGGTGAAGACTATGAAACAATGAAGGCTGACCTCGCAGAAGGTAAGGTTGAAGGCATCGACTTCATCAACTTCGGTGTAGGCGGCGGCGAAGCTTCAGAAAAGTATGACCAGCTCTTCGACGGCGGTAAGGACCTCGACGTTTACTTCGTAGAAGCTGACTGGGCTCTCAAGTACATCAACGATGACGAAAAGACACTCCCACTCGAAAAGCTCGGCATCACAGACGCTGATCTTCCAAACATCTTCAGCTTCACAGATGAGATCGGTAAGACAAGCGACGGCGTTCGTAAGGGCGTTTCATGGCAGTGTGCTGCAGGTGGTTTCGGCTACAGAGCAGACCTCGCTAAGGATTACCTCGGCGTTGAAGATTCAGCAGCTATGCAGGAAGCAATCGGCAGCTGGGATAAGTTCGTTGAAGCTGCTAAGACAGTAAACGAAAAGTCAAGCGGCAAGACAGCTCTCTGCGATACACTTGGCGGTCTCTGGCAGGCATATGCTTGCGGCAGAACAACTCCTTGGGTTGTTGACGAAAAGGTTAACGTAGATGACTTCTGCCAGAACTTTGCTGACACAGCTAAGGCTCTTTGGGACTGCGGCGGTATCACAAAGAACTCACAGTGGACAGATGAGTGGACAGCTGCTGGTACAAACGACAGCTGCATGGGTTACTTCGTATCTACATGGGGCTTCGGCGGATTCTTCCTCGATGCTGCAGGCGGAGAAGAAGGCGCAACATACGGCAAGTGGGCAGTATGTGAAGGACCTCAGCCATTCTACTGGGGCGGTACTTGGATGGTTGTTAATCCAAAGACTGATAACGGCGACCTCGCTCGTGACTTCATCCTTTCTGCTACATCAGACGAAGCTCAGATGTCAGAATACGCTACAGCTAAGCCTGAGTTTGTAAACAACAGCAAGGTTATGGAAGATCTTATCAGCGGCGACACAGTATTCAACGAGAAGATCACAAAGAACCTCGGCGGTCAGAACTTCTATGCAGAACTTGCTGACAACGCTAAGGGCATTGACTTCAAGGGCCTCATCACAGAGCACGATGCTACAATCAAGGCTGACTTCATCAAGGCTGTTAAGGAACAGTACCTTGAGGGCGGCGCTGACTGGGATACAACAGTTGATGAATTCCTCAACCTCGTAGCTGAGCACATTACAAGCCTCGATTGGGAAGAAGAATAATTAATTCTGATTTTTCCTATTAAATATTAACAGTATGTACCTACGGAATACCTATGTGTTCCGTAGGTACTTATGTAGTTAAACACATAAGAATTGGGAGGTTATGTGATGGCATCAGCTGCACAGAGGCGAATTAAATCTATCAGCTATGCTAAATATGGCTATATTTTCATTCTGCCGTTTTTTCTTGTTTATTTCTTTTTCCAGTTATGGCCGCTTATAAACACCTTTGTTATCAGTTTCCAGAGTAACAAGGATGCAAGTTTTGTCGGCTTTGACAACTATAAGACGATTCTTTTCGGTGAGGGTACCCGTACCGCAAGAAACGTCAGCAAGCATTTCTATTCTACTTTAAAGAATACGGTTATTCTGTGGGTAGGTAACTTCGTTCCACAGATCGCACTTTCACTTTCTCTTGCCGTATGGTTTACAGAGGCTAACCTCAAGATTCCGGGCAAGGGCTTCTTCAAGATCGTTATGTATCTGCCGAATATCATTACAGCAGCTTCAGTTGCCGTTCTTTTCCTTCAGCTTTGTGGTGAAGCTGAAAACGCACCTGGCTCTGTTAACCAGCTCCTTGGTAAGCTCGGTATCATTGATTTCAATTCAACGTCAATGAAATACGATTCGGTCAAGTTCATTACAGGTCAGACACAATCAAGAATTGTCGTTATGTTTATCCAGACATGGATGTGGTTTGGTAATACAATGATCATGCTTATGTCAGGTATCATGGGTATCAACCCGTCACTGTTCGAGGCTGCTGCCATCGACGGTGCAAGCTCGGGACAGGTGTTCAGAAAGATCACTCTCCCGCTTCTCAGCCCTATCATGGCTTACACTCTCGTAACATCCATGATCGGTGGTCTCCAGATGTTCGATATTCCTTTCCTTTATCACAAGGAAGCAAAGACTGTCAGCGACCACCTGAAAACTGTTGCTGTTTATATTTATGAGTATTTCCACGATCAGAAGGATCCAAAGATGGGATACGCAGGTGCAGCTTCAGTTCTGCTGTTCATCATTACTCTTATTCTCGGCTGTATCGCATTCTATCTCACAAGAGACAAGGATGAGATCGCTAAGAAGAAACAGCGTAAGAAGATCGCCAAGCAGAAGGCTATGGAATCCAGACAGCTGGGAGGTTTTTAAGTATGAGTAAGATGAATTCAACATATGGCGAACCAAAGGATAACTATACCGCAAAATTAAGATTAAAGTCAACTATTCTCTTTATCTGGTTCATTATCCTTACAATTATTTGTCTCTTACCTATTTATATTCTCGTTGTAAATGCAACTCGTGAGAATTCTGATATTGCTAACACAATATCATTCATTCCGGGTTCAAATTTAGGCAAGAATATTAATAAGCTTTTCCATGACGTAAACTATAATACAGTTTTTGATGTACTTATCGGTTACAGAAACAGCTTTATCATTACTGCTTTCTGTACAGTATTTACTGTATTTTTCTCAGCTATGACAGCTTATGGCATTCATGTTTATGAGTTCAAGCTCAAAGAGATCTCATACACTGTAATCCTTCTTGTTATGATGGTACCTATGCAGGTAACATCCGCAGGTTTCGTAGCTTTCATGCTCAAGCTCGGACTTACAGATACATACTGGCCGCTTATTCTTCCGTCTATCGCAGCTCCTGCGGTTGTATACTTCATGCGTTCATACATGAAGTCATCATTCCCGCTTGAAATTGTTGAAGCTGCTCGTATCGACGGATGCAACGAGTTCAGAACATTCGTTTCAATTGCAATTCCAATGATGGGACCGGCTATCGCTGTTCAGGCAATTTTTGCTTTCATCGCAAGCTGGAACAACTTCTATACACCAAACATGATCCTTATCAGTTCAAGATTCAACCAGAAGACACTCCCTATGATGGCTTCTGCTATTCAGTCATCTGATAAGTTCACTGATTACGGTGCTATTTATCTTGCACTTGCACTTTCAATTCTTCCTATTGTAATTGTGTATGTTGCACTTTCAAAGTTCATCATTGCCGGTGTTGCACTTGGCGGTGTAAAGGAATAATCAAAAATTACAGCACACTTCGGTGTGCTGTTTTTTGTTTTCAGAACGCTCAGGCGTTCTTTTTTTATCTCTTGTCATAACTTTATCGTCTGCAGAATAGAATTAAGCAAGGAGGTGAGTTAATGACAAGCAGTACAAGCTATCAGGTAATACTGAAATATATGCCTGATGAACTGAGACGTATAATGAAACTTGCGGATATGCCCGTGATTGAAAATCTCACGGAAGTCAGGCTGTATAACGGACGAGGCATAGCATTTGTCTCACCGCAGAAAAACGGCTTTCTTAACATGGATGGCAGAATAAGCGGCAGTTTCGGCAGCAGCGCAGTCAAAGTGAACGGCATACACATAAAAAGCATCATTGCACTTCTGTGTCATAATTCTGTATACAGCCATGAAAAGGAACTTAGTGATGGCTGTTTTGTGCTGGAAAGCGGCATAAGAGTTGGCATAAGCGGTGCATACTGTAATGGCAGCGGACAAACTTTACAGGAATTTTCATCGCTGAATTTCAGAATTCCGAGACAGAATATCGGATGCGGTCAAACTGTTTTCAATAAACTTTACGGGCAGAACATATTACTCTGCGGCAATGTGAATTCCGGAAAAACAACGCTGCTAAGGGATATTTGCAGGCTATACGGAAATGTTCAGAAATGTACGCTTATTGATGAACGCAATGAGATATCAGCAATGAAAAACGGAATGCCTACCAATGACATAGGTTTGCTTACCGACGTGATATCGGGAAAAAATCGCCATGAAAGTATTATCAGCGCAGTGAGAACACTGTCTCCGCAGTATATTTTCTGTGACGAGATAGCCGATGAAATGGATGCAAAGGCGATTTTATGCGGTACAGGCAGCGGCGTGAGATTTGTTGCGTCTATCCATGCCTCGAACTATGACGAGCTTATGAAGCGAAATGTCATGAAACTTCTTGCAGCTGAAAATGTTTTTGACAGCGCAGTATTTCTGCATGGAGCTGAAAATCCTGCGTCAGTCAGAGAGATCAGGAGTCTGAGAAATGGCGGTTAAAATCATAGGAATACTATTTATTGTATTTTCATGCGGCATATGGGGGATAAGCAAGTCGGCTGGGCTGAGAAATTCAGTGGGTGAATGCGATCATACCAATAGTATGCTTGAAAGTATTTCAATTATGATAAGGTATAACAATTATGAAATTCCACGTATTCTAAGTGAGGTCTGCCTTGAAAAAAATTGTCCGCAGTATGTCAGGGAGACAGCTGAACTTGTTGATAAAGGGATGGATTTCCACTTAGCGTGGCGGATGGCTGTTGAAAAGTACGTGACCGATGCCGCAGAATGTGAAATTATGATGCGTTTCGGAAATGAACTGGGCTTGTCGGATACAGAAGGGCAGATGAAGCTGATTGAAGGAATATCGGCACAAATTTCGGATATAAAGGCTGAACGTGCTGAAAAATATCACAGATACGGCAGAGTTTACAGGGCAGTCGGACTGCTTTTCGGACTGATGGCAGGAGTTATTTTGATCTGAAGGAAGGTGCGGATATGGATATTGATCTCATATTCAAAATTGCAGGAACGGGAATTATTGTTGCCGTGCTGAATCTGGTGCTGAAACGTGCTGAGCGTGAGGAACAGGCTATGATGACGACTCTTGCCGGTCTTATTGTGGTGCTTGTTGTAATTGTGGACGAGATCGGCGGACTTTTCGAGAAAGTAAAAACGGTGTTCGGATTATGGTAGAAAATTGCTTTTCGGTTACTGTTTTCTGCATCTGTGCGGCTGTTGCAGGGGTGATTTTAAAACAATATTGCTCTGAGCAGTCGTTGATGCTGTCACTGTTTGCAAGTGTTGGAATCGTGGCTTATGCAATTGATTTCTTCATGCCGCTTATTGGCGAGATACAGGATATTTTCCTTTCGGCAGGACTTGACAGCGGCTATATCTCTATCATTTTCAAGGGGACTGCAATCTGCATTCTCACACGCATAACCACTGAAATATGCCGTGACAGCGGCGAATGTGCAGTAGCCTCGTCGGTAATGCTCTGGGGACGTGGAGCATTGCTGTTCATCAGTCTGCCGCTTCTCAGAACTCTTATTGAGCTCATCGGAGGTTTAATTTGAATGATAAAAGTAAGGATGGCTGTAATTGATATGAAAAGGCTTTTTTCTGTGGTAATTATAACAATATTGCTATGCGGCGCAGTCATGCCCTTTGAGTGCCATGCGGCTGAAAGCACAGGCGGTTTTGAAGAGATATACAACTGTATTGACGATATGATGTCTGACAGCGGTGTTGACCTTTCATACGGCGAAATATCGGGTCTCAGTCTGTCCGATATTATCGCCCGTGTACGTGTAAGCATAGCGGACAGGCTGTCTGCTCCCATCAGGACACTTGTGATGCTTTGTATGACAGTGATAATTTCGTCTGCCGTGAAAAATACGGGCGGCGAGCTGTCAGGCGGCATAAATTCGGATATTTTCAGCATGATAAGCATTGCGGCATCTGCCACAGTAATTGTGCCTGAGCTGATAAATGTCTATAATTCGGCATTTGAAGCTGTTGAACGGACAGGCTCTTTCATTCTTGTTTTCGTGCCTGTTTTTTCGGGAATTACTGCGGCTCTCGGCGGAATTTTTTCGGCAGGACTTTATAATGGTATGGTCATTGCGGCATCAGAAGTGCTGATAAAGCTTGTGAATACATATTTCATGCCTGTTATCAGCGCTGTTTCGGCACTTGCGGCGGCAGGGAGCGTGTTCATGGATGCATCTCTTGAACGGCTTACTGAGCTTTTGCGTAAATTCATAGTATACGGTCTGACTGTGGCTGTTACGCTGTTTACAGGCTTTGTTTCGCTGAAATGCACACTCAGCGGCAAAGCTGACGGTGTTGCATCAAAAACGGCAAAGTTCATGATATCAGGCCTTGTGCCTATCGTAGGCGGAGCGGTCACTGATGCGTATGCCACAGTCCGCAGCAGCATGGACATTATACGCTGTACAGCCGGAACTGCGGGAACGTTTGCCATTATTCTCATACTTTTGCCGCCGATTATTGAAATTGTGGCATACAGGGCGGTTATAGGCATTGGTGCGGCGGCAGCAGAAATATTTTCGGCTGACCGGATACAAAAACTGCTGAAAACTTTCGACAGCGGTCTTTCCATTGCACAAAGTGTTCTGATATGTTATGGGCTGATGTTCATTCTGTGTACGGGTATACTTATGAATTGCATTGCTTAGGGGGGGAAATATGGATATCAATGAAACGATACGCTCGGTATGCATTCTATCCGGCGGACTGTGTGCGGTGCGGTATATTGCAGGCGGTACGGCTTTTGCGGAGCAGATGGGATATATTCTGAAAATGATATTCTTTATCGTGCTTATTACGCCTTTTGTCAGCGGAAAATTTTCGTTTGAACTGCCTGAGATACCTGATTACAGATATGCGGAATATGGCTGTACACAGGAAGAATATGAAAATGAACTTAAACGGTGTACTGCGGAAAATGTGTCACAGGTGCTTGCAGAACAGATAAGCGCCGCAAATGTCATCTGCCGAAAAATTGAGACAGAAGTTAATATTTCAGATGACAGCAGCATAATAATTAGTAAGGTCATCGTCAGTGCTGACGATTTTGCCAAAGCGGCTGAGGTCATCCGCAGCACTCTTGGTGCAGAAACGGAGGTAATCAATGCAGATAGCTGAAAAGCTGCGGAATATCAGGAACGGCGGCGATATGACGAAGATCATTACAGTCTGCGGCTGTATAGGGCTTGCGCTGATAATGCTTTCATCTTTTTTGCCGGACAAAAAAACCGAAAGTCCGCCTGCCAAAAAAACTGTATCTGTATCGGATACTTCATGGTTCTGTGATGAAACCGAAAAGCGGCTTGAGGAGTTCCTTAGCAAGATCGAAGGGGCAGGCGAGGTTCAGGTATGCATAACTGTCGGCACAGGCGAGAGATGCGTCTATGCCTCAGAGGACAGGCGCAGTAAATCAGAAAACCGCACGGAGGAGGAAAGAAAATATGTGATAATCGGAAACGGAAATGAGAAGAATGCCCTTGTTGAAACTGTTGAGCCGCCTGAAATAATCGGTGTGGCAGTTGCCTGTTCAGGATGCGGAAGTCCTGTTGTTCAGGAGCGCATCTATAAGGCTGTTTCAGCGGTGCTCGGCATGGATACGGGCAGAATATATGTCACAAAACTTGGAACAAGTACGCATTAAAAACCTGAAATACGCAAGTTTATGACGTACAAAGTCGTTAAACGTGCTTTGTGCGGTGTTGCCTCAATGCGAACAAGTTCCTGAATAAAAGGAGAGATATTATGAAAAAACCATCGGCTATCATCGGAAAAAAGCAGATAATTATGACTTGTCTTACGCTTATGCTTGGCACAGCGGTCTACATAAACTATACAACTGCGCCAAATCAGAAAAAAGAGCTTGAACCTGTTTCACTTACGGAAGATGCAGAGGATATCAGCTTCGGCGAGGCGGAATTTGTCAATGCTGAACCTGAACAGCTTGGAAGCGACTATTTCGCTCAGGCTCGTCTTGATAAAATGAATAACCGTGATGAGGCTGTGCAGACTTTGCAGTCCATAATCGGCGGAAGAGACATAACAGAGGATGAAATGGTCGTAAATGCGCTTGATGCGGTTCAGGTGTCAAAGCTTATCGAGTCGGAGGGAACTATCGAATCTCTGGTAAAGGCTCAGGGATTTCAGGACTGTGTAGCCTATCTCGACGGCGAAACAGCGAAGGTCGTGGTCAAGACAGAGGGGCTTGATAAGGCTCAGGCAGCCTCAATCAAGGACATCATTCTCGGTGAGTCAGAAATTTCAGCAGAAAATATCAGAATTTTTGAGGTAAAGTAGTTGTATAAAATGAAATTTTCTGGTATAATGTAAGAGATAAGGTGTATTCACCTGTTTGCGGCGGTGCTGTACATGGTCTGTGTGGTGAAAATATACAGAAAACAGCGCATAATATTCATTGTTTTATACAGATGTTGTACAGCCGCTGAATTTACCAGATGGAGGTTTGAACATGGAAGCAGATGAGATCAAAAAGGGAGCAACCGGCAGACTGAAAATTTCGGATGATGTTATTATTTCAGTTTCAAAGCTTGCTGCATTGGATGTAAAAGGTGTTGTGAGACTTAACGGAGAGATCGGAATGATGAGCAAGCTCAGAGGCAACGGGCCGATAAAGGTGAGACTTATGGGCGATGTTGCTGCCATAGATATCAGCATTGTGGTAAAAAGCTCTGAAAAAGCCGCTGCTGTTGCGGAAGATGTTCAGGAAGCCGTAAAGGAAAACGTACAGAACATGACAGGTGTTACAGTGGCAAGAGTTAACGTTACTGTGGGCGGCGTTGCTTTTGATTAAAAATAAAGGAGATTTTAAATGTCAAGACGTGAAATAAGAGACAGCGCATTCAAGCTCGTTTTTGAACAGCTTCTGCGTGATGACGATGTTCAGGAATTATACGATATTGCTGAGGAGATCGATGAAATTATCGTCAATGAAGATGTGAAGAAGATCGTTGAGGGCACTATGGCTCATGCAGATGAGCTGGACGAGATAATTGCAAAATACAGCAAGTCAAGAAGCGTTGCAAGAATATCAAAGCTCAATCTGGCTATACTCAGAATAGCACTTTATGAGTCGATATATGACGAGAATACCCCGATGAATGCTGCGATAAGCGAGGCTATCGCTATTTCCATGATCTACACATATAAAGAGGACACATCATTCATCAACGGTGTTCTTGGTGCATTTTCAAGGGATAATCAGAAGAAAGTGACGGAAAATGCCTGAATTTCTCGGAATCGATACGAGCAATTATACAACCTCGGCGGCTGTATATAACAGCGGTAATAATACCGTATATCAGGCTAAACAGCTGCTTCCCGTTAAAGAGGGGGAGCTTGGTCTGAGGCAGAGTGATGCTGTTTTTCATCATACAAAGCAGCTTCCCGATATGCTCGAAAAACTTTTTGGTGAGCATGAAATAGGCGAAATATCGGCAGTATGTGCATCTTCAAGACCACGTAATATCAATGGTTCATATATGCCGTGCTTTCTTGTGGGAGAAGGATTCGGCAGGTCATTTTCTGCGGTGAACGGTACATCATTCTTCAGTACATCGCATCAGGTGGGACATATTCTTGCTGCGCTTTTTTCAGCGGACAGGCTGGATCTTGCGGACGAAAGATTTATTGCATTCCATGTCAGCGGCGGTACTACGGACTGTCTGCTGTGTGAGCCTGATGAAAATGATATCGTGAAAATTACTGAGATAGGCACTTCGCTCGATTTAAAGGCAGGTCAGGCTGTTGACCGCATCGGTCTTATGCTCGGTCTGAAATTTCCGTGTGGTATTGAACTTGAAAAGCTTGCAAATCATGCGGATAAAAAATACAAGGTGAAAGCCGCTGTCAAAAACGGGAGCTGCTGTCTTTCAGGTGTCGAGAACAAGTGCAGAAAGATGCTCGATGACGGCGAAAAGCCTGAAAATATCGCCCGTTACTGCCTTGACTTCATCGCTGAGACAATTATTTCCATGACTCAGTGTGCAGTTGAAAAATACGGCAGTCTGCCGCTGGTTTTTGCAGGCGGTGTCATGTCGGACGTTATTATCCGCAACAGGATAATTTCCAGTTTCCCGCAGGCAAATTTTGCCGCACCTGAATTTTCATGCGATAATGCGGCAGGAGTGGCTATATACGGTTATCTGAAATCATTGGAGAAAAACAAATGCCTGTAATTACAGTAACACAAATAAACAAATACATAGGTTCGCTCCTGAAAGGCGACAGGAATATTCAGGGCGCTATGGTCAAGGGCGAGATATCAAATTTCGTCTGCTATCCAAGAAGCGGACATATGTATTTTACACTGAAAGATGCCGAAAGTTCGCTGAAAGCGGTCATGTTCGCAAATGCAGCAAGCCGTTTGAAATTCATGCCCGAAGACGGAATGGCTGTGATATGTTCGGGAAGTATCGGCGTTTTTGAGCGTGACGGAGTGTATCAGCTTTATGTGAATGATATTATTCCCGAGGGACAGGGGGCGGCTGGAGCGGCTCTTGAACAGCTCAAGAAAAAGCTTGCAAAGGCAGGTCTGTTTGACAGCGCACATAAGCGTCCAATTCCGCCTATGCCTAAGAAAATAGGCGCTGTTACGTCACTTAAAGGTGCGGCTGTCCGTGATATAATCAATGTCCTGTCACGAAGATACCCGATAGGCGAGATCTATGCTGTCAATGCTCTCGTTCAGGGTGACGGTGCTCCTGAGTCAATTTGCAGGGGAATCCTCCGTGCGGAACAGGCAGGCTGCGACGTTATTATAGTCGGCAGAGGCGGCGGTTCATCAGAGGATCTGAGCGCATTCAGCACCGAAAAGGTAGCATATGCGGTCTATAACTGCAAAGTACCTGTGATATCGGCTGTTGGACATGAGACTGACGTTTCTATAACCGACCTTGCAGCAGATCTGAGAGCACCTACTCCGTCTGCGGCGGCAGAGCTTGCTGCGCCCGATATCAGTACATTCTATGACAGGATAGATTCACTGGAAAGACGTGCGGAAAAAAGCGTATATTCGGCTCTTGACAGGGCTTCGGACAGGTTTATCGCACTCAATGCACGACTTGCCTCGCAGTCTCCCGAAAATCGGCTGAAACTCTCAGGCGAAAGGCTTGATGCTCTTGAAAAGCGCAATATTCAGGCTTTTGAACGTTATACGGACAGGCTTTCGTCACAGCTTTCGGAAAAAATTGCAAGGCTCGACAGTCTCAGTCCGCTGAAAGTGCTGTCCCGTGGCTATTCTTTGGTGTATCACGGAGATAAGCTTATAGGCAGTTCAAGTGAGCTTGCAGAGGGCGATACAGTACAGATAAGGTTCGGTGAAGGACAGGCTGATGCAAAAATTACAGGCACAAGGTGATCTTATGGAAGAAAAAATTACTTTTGAGGAAAATATGCTGAGTCTCGGAATAATCGTCGCAGAGCTTGAAAAAGGCGATATTCCGCTCGAAAAGGCTGTTGCACTCTATGTCGAGGGAGTTAAACTTTCGGCTGTGTGCAGGAAGCAGCTCGATGAAGCTCAGTTAAAAATTACGGAGGATGACGGCTCTGAACCGTCGGAAAATTGACTATGGCTAACTTTAAGGAAAGGTTTGCGGAGTTCATTCAGTTCACCGAAGCAAACCTCAGAAAATACAATGTGTGCTCAGAAAATTCAATGGCACAGAAAAATCTCGTTGATGCTATGAATTACTCCCTTGAGGCAGGCGGAAAACGTATCCGTCCCGTTCTGGTCTATGCTTTCTGCGAGGCTCTTGGCGGCGATCACAGAAATGCTGCTGCTCCTGCCGCTGCTATTGAAATGATACACACGTTTTCACTCATTCATGACGACCTTCCTGCAATGGACGACGATGACTACCGCCGTGGAAAACTTTCTTGCCACAAGAAATTCGGTGAGGCTATGGGTATTCTTGCAGGCGATGCACTGTCGGTTCTGCCTTTTGAGATAATTGCCGATGATACGGCACTTTCGGCTGTTCAGAAGGTGAAGATAATCTCCTGTCTTGCAAAGGCTGTCGGAAAGGACGGCATGATAGGCGGTCAGGTCATCGACATGGAAAATGAGGAGCGTACTGACGTTGACGAGGCAAATCTCCGCAATATGTATAAACATAAAACAGGCGAGCTTATCGCTGTTTCGTGTATGATGGGCTGTATCTGTGCAGGCAGGGACGATGCGGAAACGCTTGAAAATGCCGCAGATTACGGCTATAAACTCGGCCTTGCTTTCCAGATCGTCGATGATATTCTCGATGTCACAAGTACTACTGAGGAGCTTGGCAAGCCTGTGGGAAGCGATGCCGAGGAGAACAAGACTACTTTTGTAACACTTTACGGTGTTGAAAAAGCTCAGGAAAAGGCAAATGCGATCACTGATGAAGCACTTCTCTGCCTTGAAAAGTTCGGCGGAGATCAGTTCCTTAAAGAGCTTACGGAAATGCTTCTTAAAAGGAAAAACTAATGCAAAGGAGCTGCGGAGTTTATCTCTGCTTTGAGTGAAATGAAGGAAAATTTAAACATTTCTGATAAGGTCGAGCTTGCAGAGCTTGACCTGCCGAATGACCTGAAAAACCTCAGCATTCCGCAGTGCAGTACTCTCTGCAAGGAGATCAGAAAGATCCTTATATCCACTGTTTCAAAAAACGGCGGACATCTTGCTTCAAATCTCGGAGCTGTGGAACTTACGGTCGCTCTGCACCGCAATTTCAACTCTCCCGAGGATAAGATAATCTGGGACGTTGGTCATCAGTCATATACTCACAAAATTCTGACAGGCAGACTTGACAGCTTCAGGACTCTCCGTCAGGAGAACGGTATATCTGGATTTCCAAAGCCTGACGAGTCGGAGCATGATACATTCATAAGCGGTCACAGCAGTACGTCGGTTTCAGTTGCCTGCGGCATTGCCGAGGCTATGAAGCTTCAGGGGAAAGACAATTATGCCGTTGCAGTCATCGGTGACGGCGCTATGACAGGCGGAATGTTCTATGAGGCTATGAACAATGGCGGCAGAAAAAATGACCGCAATCTTATCGTTGTCCTGAATGATAACAATATGTCAATTTCAAAGAGCGTCGGCTCTGTTTCGGGCTATCTGACTGCCCTCCGGAATACCGAAAAATATTATAATACAAAAATTGCCGTGAAAAAGGGACTCGAAAAGATTCCGTTCGTCGGAAACAGCGTCCAGAAGGGCATCAAGAACGTCAAGGATTCCGTCAAGCAGAATCTTCTTGAACAGAGTACCATGTTCGAGGATATGGGATTTATATACCTCGGTCCTGTCAACGGTCACAGCCTTTCGGAGCTTGATGAGGTCATGCACCTTGCCAAGCACTACCACCAGCCTGTGCTCATTCACGTCAAGACCGTCAAGGGCAAAGGCTATGGCCCGGCTGAGAAGAATCCAGGAGAATACCACGGCATTTCACGCTTTGATATTGCTACGGGCAATCCGGAGGTTTCAGCCGAGGACAGCTATTCCACGGTTTTCGGCAGGGAACTTGTGGAGATGGGGGAAAAGGACAGCAATATATGCGCTGTGACAGCCGCTATGAAATACGGTACCGGCTTGCAGTTTTTCTATTACCGTTTCCCTGAAAGATGTTATGATGTCGGTATTGCCGAACAGCATGCTGTAACATTTGCAGGTGCGCTCGCTTCAATGGGAATGATTCCTGTTTTTGCCGTATATTCGTCATTTTTGCAGCGTGCATACGATCAGCTCATTCATGATGTTGCTATCGGCAGACTTCATGTCGTTCTCGGTATCGACCGTGCGGGAATCGTCGGTTCGGACGGCGAAACACATCAGGGTATGTTTGATGTGCCTATGCTGACAAGTATCCCGAATACCACGATATATTCTCCGTCATGCTATGACGAGCTGAAACTTTGTATGCATAATGCGGTCTATGAGGACAGCGGTCTCTGTGCCGTGCGCTATCCGAGAGGTTCTGAGGACAGCGTATGCGACAAGGAGCATATTGGAACGGAGCACATATTTATCAGCGATAAGCCGTGTGATACGCTTATTATTACATACGGCAGGCTCTATAATAAGGCGTTCAGGGCACGTACCAAGCTTGCGGCTGAGGGTATTGACTGCGATATCCTCAAACTGACAAAGATCTATCCGCTTGACAGTTCAATAGTTGATGAGCTTATCAAATACCGTGAGATCGTCTTTTTTGAGGAATCATCAAAAAGCGGCAGCATTTCCGAGAAGATAGGCAATATGCTTGCAGAAACGACATACTGCGGCAGATACAGCAGTGTGACTGCCGATAATTTCGTAAAACAGGCATCCGTAAAGTCATGCCTTGAAAAGCTTGGAATGAGCAGCAATAAAATGACAGAATATATCCGCAGGAGGAAAGCTGAAAATGCCGAGACTTGACTCTGAACTTGTGTCACGGGGCATAGCAAGAAGCCGTGAACGTGCAAAGGAAATGATAGCTTCGGGAAACGTCACAGTCAATGGTCAGACCGCAAAAAAAGCATCGGCTGAGGTTAATGAAAATGACGAAATAGCTTCTTCCGAACAGGAGATATACGTCGGCAGAGGAGCACTCAAGCTCGAAAAAGCGGCTGAGGAATTCAACCTTGATTTCAATGGGAAGGTATGCCTTGATATAGGCGCATCCACAGGCGGTTTCACCGATCTCATGCTGAAATGCGGTGCGGCTAAGGTCTTTGCAGTTGATGTGGGACACGGTCAGCTTGCGGAATCGCTCTGCAATGACAGCCGTGTTGTCAACCTTGAAGGCACGGATATCCGCAATATTACGCCTTCTGAGCTTGGCGGACAGGCTGACTTCATCTGCACGGACGTTTCTTTTATTTCACTGACCAAGATCCTGCCGAAAATATATGAGCTGCTGAAAGACGGAGCGTGTGCAGCAGTTCTCATAAAACCGCAGTTTGAGGCAGGCAAGAAGGATATCGGAAAGCATGGCATTGTTAAGGACAAAAAGGTGCATATCCGTATCCTTGGTGAGATAGACGATTTTGCCTCGTCACTGGGGTTTGTCTGTGAAAAGTATACATTTTCGCCGATAAAGGGCGGCAGCGGAAATATCGAATACCTCGTCAAGCTGTGCAGACGCAGCGGCGCACGTATTGTCCATGATTTCAGGAAACTGACGGAAATTTCATTCGGCACACTTTAAGGAGAGAGTTTATGAAAGCGGCATTATACCCTAATTTTCAGAAAAAAAACGCACTTGCCTGTGCAAGGGAGGCGTGTGATGTGCTTGCGGCGGCAGGCATCGAAACTGCTGTCAGCGGAGTCTTTCGTGAGACTTTCGCCGACAAGCCGAATATGATCTTTGAGGATATATGCGTATCTGCGGAAACGGCTGACGTTGTCCTTGCCATCGGCGGCGACGGTACTATTCTCCGCTGTGCAAAGCTCCTTATCGGCAAGGATACAAAGCTTCTCGGCATAAATACCGGTACTCTCGGCTTTATGGCAGGTCTTGAATCAGATCAGCTTGACAAGCTTGCACTGCTGAAAACAGGGGAATATGAGATATCTGAGCGTATGACGCTTGATATTGCTGCAAAGACTGCCGACGGTGAACGGCACACAACTGCTCTCAATGAGGTATCAGGCAGATCGGCAAGCTTCCGCATATGTGATTTTGAAGTCTACTCCGAGAATTACCTTGTGGGCAGACACCGTGCAGACGGAGTGCTTTTCAGTACCCCGTCAGGTTCAACTGCATATGCGCTTTCGGCAGGCGGGCCTATTATCGAACCTGACCTTGAATGTATAGAAATGACGCTTGTATGCCCTCATTCGCTGTTTTCAAGAGCCACTTTATTTGCCGCAGGCAGAAGGCTACGCATGAAAAATACCACGCCTGTCTCTAAAGGTGAGAATATGGTGGTAAATGTTGACGGCGAGCCTTTCACAGTCCTTAAAGCTGACGAATCCATAGAAATATACCGTGGCAAAAACAATATAAGGTTTATTGACATAATCGGAAATTCATTTCATGAATCGCTTTGCACTAAAATGTGCAAGCCGATCAAATAGGAGTATTACCATGAAAAATCGAAGACAGGAAATTATTCTTGAACTTATTGCCGAACAGCCTATCGGTACACAGGAGCTTCTCATTGAACTGCTTGCAGAAAGAGGTATAAAAACTACTCAGGCTACCCTTTCAAGGGATATACAGCAGCTCATGCTTATCAAGCAGCGTGACGAAAACGGAGATTTCCGCTATGTTCTTCCCGCTGTTGCTGTTGAGGAAAAAAGCTTGTTTGCCGAAGCCGTGCTTTCAGTTGACTATGCCATGAATGTGGTCGTACTGAAATGCCGTGCAGGTATGGCACAGGGGACTTGTGTTGCCATAGATGCGGCTAATCATCAGGGAATCGTCGGCACTCTTGCAGGTGATGATACTATTTTTGTTCTCGTCAGAACTGAGGCTGATGCAAAAAAACTCTCCAAAAAGTTCAGGAGTGAACTTATTCCGAGGAGGTAATTCCGTCAGATGCTAAAGGAAATCTATATACGCAACCTTGCGGTCATCAAAGAGGCTGTCATCCCTCTCGGCGGCAGGCTCAATATCTTCACAGGTGAGACCGGCGCAGGAAAATCTATACTTATCAACGGAATCAATGCTGTTCTCGGACAGAGGTGCACTAAGGACATTGTCCGTACAGGCTGTGACAAGGCTGTTATAACCGCACTTTTCACTGACCTTTCAGACGAGATATGTTCAAAACTTGATGAACTCGGCATCTCTCACGACAACGAGGAAATTACTGTAACAAGAGAAATAAGCGCCGACGGAGGAAGTGTCGCACGCATAAACAGCCGTACCGCTTCTGCTTCGCTTCTCAAGGAGATCGGCAGTATGCTGATAAATATTCACGGTCAGCACGATAACCAGATATTGCTCGACAGCGAAAAACATCTGCAAATTCTCGATGATTTCGGCGGCGACAACAGTCTGCTTGAAAGCTACAGACTCACATTCCGTGAATTGCAGCAGACTGCACGCAGGCTTGGTGAACTGAAAAAACGTGAACAGGCAGGCGCTTTCCGCAGACGTGAGCTTAATGAGATCATCGATGATATCGGTGAGCTTGAACTGAAGCTTGGTGAGGATGATGAACTTGAAAAGGAATTTGAAACTGCCAGAAATTCCGAAAAGGCAATAATCGCTGTAAAAAATGCGGTTTCTTCAATTACCGGTGAGGATGCTGCAAATGATATGATAGTCTCTGCTGAGACTGAAATTGCAGGGTATACCGACGGAAACAGCAAGCTTGCAGAACTGTATGAGAGACTTTCGGCGGCTGAGATAGAGCTTTCTGATATTGCTTCCGAGCTTGAGAATGTTTCGGATAAGATAGAGCTTGACGGAAAAAGACTTGATTATCTTGGAAACCGTCTGGGCAGCATAAATAAACTTAAAAGAAAATATGCCACAGACTGCGATGGGCTTATAAAAATGTACGATGATGCCTGCCGTGAGATCATGCAGCTTGAAGATTCGGGCGGCGAAATAAAGGAACTTTCCGAAAAGCGTGAAAAACTTCTCCATAACGTTACGGAACAGGCTAAGGCACTTTTCGATTATCGTGAGGAAACAGCCAAACGCTTTGCGGAAAGAGTTTCGTCAGAGCTTGAATTTCTCAATATGTCGGGCGTTGTCATTGCAGTAAATCACGAAAAAGGAAAGCTGACCGTCAACGGAATGGATACGGTCGAGTTCCTTATTTCGGCTAATAAAGGCGAAGAACCAAAGCCAATCTCACGCATTGCATCAGGCGGCGAACTTTCAAGAGTCATGCTTGCGCTGAAAAGCGTTATTGCCGACAAGGACAGCATACCGACTATGATATTCGATGAGATAGATACGGGCGTAAGCGGAAAGGCTGCCCAGAAAATCGGCATAAAACTGCGTGAGATAGGCAGAGTCCGTCAGGTCATCTGTGTTACGCATCTTTCACAGATTGCAGTTATGGCTGACGACCACCTCATGATAGAAAAAAGCGTGGTCGATGACAGGACGGAAACTCATGTTACTCCTCTTGATATGGACGGCAGAGTGGCTGAAATTGCACGAATTATGGGCGGTGACGATCCAAGCAGCCTCATGCTTGACAACGCAAGGGCTGAGATAGAGAAAGTCAATTCATAAGCGGAGGCAGATAATTTGAAGATATATTCAACACGTCATGGTCAGACAGACTGGAACAGACAGGACATAATTCTCGGAACTACCGATATTCCGCTGAATGAGACGGGTATCCGTCAGGCGGCAGAGCTTGCGGAAAAAGTACATTCCATTGGCAATACAGACATTATTATTTCGTCACCTATGAAGCGTGCTCTTGCAACGGCAAATGCTGTGGCTGAAAAATGCGGGCTTGAAGTGGTTATCGATGAAAGACTGCGTGAATGGGATTACGGCAGATTTGAGGGATTGACACGCTATACGGAAGGCTTTCATGAGAATAAAGTGAATTTTGGCGTAAAAATGGGCGAAAACGGCGAATCACTCATGCAGCTCTGTCATCGTGTATATTCCGCACTGGATGATATAATAAAAAAATACAGCAATAAGACAGTTCTCATTGTCAGTCACGGGGGCGTTTGCAGGGCTATCGAAACATATTTTCACAGCATGACTGCCGACGAATTCCTGAACTGGTTTATGGACAACTGTCAGATAATAGAGTATAATACATAATATTATAGGTATGTTCAGTATGATGATACTGAGCATATTCTGAGACGGAGGATGAAATGAAAATAGGAGTTGATTACTATCCCGAATACTGGGATAAGAGCATCTGGGAGAAGGATGCTGCACTTATGGCAGAATGCGGCGTTAAGATAGTCCGCATAAGCGGTGTTGCATGGTCTAAGCTTGAACCGCAGAACGGACAGTTTGAATTCTGGTGGTTTGACGAGATCATAGAGGCATTTTCACAATACGGCATGGAAATGATTTTCTGTATACCTACAGATGCTGCGCCGTACTGGCTTCTTGAAGCCTATCCATATATCACACGCACTAATAAGGACGGCGTTCTGCTGCCGAACGGTGCATATGACCGCTGCTGCGTGAATGCAGATGAATACAGATCATATGCTGTCCGCCTTACAGAGCAGATAGTTCGCAGATACAAGGATAACAGGAATATCATTGCATGGCAGCTTGACAATAACATCGATGCATACAAATGCTGCTGCGGATACTGCAAGGAGAAATTCAGAAAATGGCTTATGACCAGGCATGAAACTCTTGGAAATATTAACAAGGTGTTTGGCGGAAACGGCGAATATTCGGACATAAATCAGATACAGCTCCCTGTATTCTGCCGAAGCGACTGGAAAAATCCTGCACATGAAATGGAGTATATGCGCTTTGTTACGGAAAGCACGGCTAATTTCATCCGTGAGCTTGCAATGGCTGTGAAGCGTGAAGCTCCGAATGCGAAAATGACCACGAATACCGATCTGAGCGGCAATATCCCGAATGTATATAAACTTTTTGAATTCATGGATTTTGTGTCGATAAACAACTATCCTCCTACAAAAATCGATTCAAACGGCAATGTCGATGGGACAAATGCATTTTATCTCGATCTTGCAAGAGGTATCATGCACAAAAATTTCTGTGTAATGGAACAGCGAAGCGGCGCACTTCCTATGGAGGAGTCGGTAAAACAGGGCATGATACGTGGATATTCATTGCAGGCTCTTGCTCACGGCGCTGATATGGTGGTGCATTTCAGGTGGAGAACTCCTTTAAGCGGCGCAGGTTCAATGAAACAGGGACTTATCGATGCCGCCAACTGTTCGACAAGAAGACTTGAGGAATTCAGGGAACTCTGCAAAACTGCGTCAAAACTTGCGGTTATTGATACAACAACGACAGTTTCCGAGATAGCAATTCTCTATTCTCCTGAAAGTGAAACGGCTCTAAATATTTTTCCGCCGTCTGAAAATTTCAGCTATATCGATCAGCTTAAAAAGTTCCATGCAGCTTTTTCACGTTACGGTGCTAATGTTGATGTTATATCAACAAGAAGTGATCTTTCAAATTATAAAGTCGTGGTTGCTCCGTCGCTTTTCCTCCATGACAGCAAATCATCGGAGAGTATTTTCAGATTTGTTCTCAACGGCGGAACACTTGTCCTTACCAACAGAAGCGGCGTTCGTGACGAGTATAACAATTATACGATGTCAGTGCTTCCGAATGAATACCGTGAGCTTATCGGCGCTGATGTGCGTGAGGTCGATGCATTAGGGAATGAGTCAAACGTTATCACTGATTTTGCAGGTAATTCATTCAGGTGCAGTCAGTGGTGCGATATCCTTAAACCGACAACTGCCAAATCATATGCTGAATACCGTGGAAGATACTATGCCTCGACACCTGCCGTTACGCTCAACAGATATTGCGGCGGCGTTGTGTATTATGTTGGAACGGTCTGCGAAAGCAGTTTTTATGAGAATTTTGTCGGAAATATCATGATGCAGACGGGTATTCCAAGGCTGAAAGGATTGCCGGAGGGCGTTGAAGTTTCTATACGTACAAACGGTATCGACGATTTCATTTTCTTCTTCAACAATTCGGGAAGAAGCGTTTCAATACCGCTGCCAAAGACGATGCATAGCCTTGTTGACTCAAATCTGAAGGAAATTATCGGTTTACAGCCTTTTGAATTTGATATTGTCAGAAAGTAGGGTAAAATGAAAATAGTTTTACAGAGAGTGACATCCGCAAGCGTTAAGGTTGACGGAGAAATTATCGGGCAGATCGAACAGGGATTTCTTCTGCTCTTTGGTGTAGGTCACGAAGATACAGAGGAGGACTGCCGCCGTCTCGGAGACAAGATAATCGGACTCAGGATTTTTTCTGATGAGAATGACAAGATAAATCTCAATCTTGAAAGCGTAGGCGGTTCAATTCTCGTAGTGCCGCAGTTTACTCTGTATGCCGACTGCCGCAAGGGCAACCGTCCGAATTTCATTCAGGCGGCTAAACCTGACGAGGCGAACAGGCTTTATGAGTATTTCGTAGACTACCTGCGAAGCAAAGGTCAGCACGTTGAAACAGGTTCTTTCGGCGCAGATATGAAAGTACAGCTTTTGAACGACGGCCCTTTTACAATTATTCTTGAATAAAAAATCCCCCCCTGTCAATAATATCAGTGATTATACAGAATACTTACTTTTTATCGGGGCAAACCTTTCTGAGGAAAGGTTCTTCCCTCAATAACAAGCACATATTTTGTGGTATATCACTGATACTGTTGACAGGGGGGATTTTTTGCTCAGAAAAAGAGGAGAAAACAGGGTAATTCTGCTTGGGACGGCATTTTTCATGCTGTTTTTTGTGATTGTACTCAGATACTATGCGGCGGCATACGAGCAGAAATATGTGAAGGCGGCAGAAATACGTTCTGAAATTACAATAAATGCCGGAGAAAGTCAGGGAACTATTTACGACAGAAATATGAAACCTATAGTCAACAGCGGACGAAAATATGCGGCGGTCGTTGTTCCGACGGCTGTAGACATTGCAGAAATTGCGGGATATGCGGCAGATAAGCCGGCTTTTTCGGCTGGAGTTGAAAAGGGAGAGCCGTTTGTATTTGAATGTGTAAAAAATACTCCCGAAAGTGAAGGGCTTACAGTTTTTGAGCTGCCTGTCAGGTATTCGGATGATCAGGCGGCAAGCCATATTGTCGGCTATCTTTCGCAGAATGAGGGAGCTGACGGTATTGAGTATGCCTATGATTCGGTACTTCGCTGCGGAAACGGTGAAAACAGCGTGACATATCAGACCGACGGCTTCGGCAGAGTGATGATAGGTGAGGGCAGAAAAATAATCAGGAGCCATGCGGCAGAAAGCGGTATTGTCACAACTATTGATATCGATTTTCAGAAGATATGCGAGGACTGCGGCAAAAAAATAAAAAAGGGCGCAATAGTTCTTGCGGACGTGAAAAATGGCGATATACTGGCAATGGCAAGCTTCCCAGACTACGATATCTCAGATATGGAAAAAGCAGTTAGCGATAAGAATTGTCCGCTTATTGACCGTGCACTTTACTCATACAGTGTCGGTTCGGTGTTCAAGCTTGTGACTGCGGCGGATGCCATAGAGGAGGGCATGGGCGGCATGATGTACGATTGCAAAGGTCAGATCGATATTTACGGTCAGATATTCAACTGCCACAAGTATGACGGTCACGGCTTGCAGTCTCTCGGTGATGCAATGACAAACTCATGCAACACATATTTCATTGATCTTTCAAGGGTGCTGAATATCGGAAAACTGCGTGATATGGCATATAATATCGGCTTTGGCAGAGAGAATCAGCTTTGTGCAGGCATGATAGGCTCGGCAGGCGTTCTCCCGACGGAAGATGAACTTACAGTTCATGCGGAACTTGCAAATTTTGCATTCGGTCAGGGCAGGCTCACTGCCACTCCGTTACAGGTCACACAGCTTGCGTGTGCCATAGCGAACAATGGAAAAATGCCTGAACTTCGGCTCATAAAGGGCTTCACAGTTGACGGCGAATTTACAATGAATGAGAAATCTCCGAGATATTCCCATGTAATACACGAGGAGACAGCGGAACAGCTTCGCAGAATGATGGTAAATGCGGTGAGGGACAATAAAAATTCAAATGCAAGGTCGAAAAAAGTATCAGTTGGCGCAAAAACTTCAACAGCACAGACAGGAAAGTTTGATAAAAGCGGAAATGAACTCTGCAATGCATGGATAACGGGATTTTTTCCGTCACGCAGTCCGGAATATGCACTGACGGTGCTTATCGAGGACGGAGGATATGGCAATGACTCAGCCGCACCGATATTCCGTGAAATAGCTGAACATATCAGCACAACAGCATAACAGCGTTGCCTATACAGAAACTTTATACTTATTATTGAGGGAAACCCTTTTGAAAAAGGGTTCTCCCTCA
>JAKSQT010000025.1 GCA_024403995.1 Ruminococcus sp. | reverse complement strand
TCTTGTTGAGTATCTTTGAGAAGAAGCTGTCAGGAACACCGAATGCACCCATAAGGATAACAGCGATGATAACGTTTGTGATGTTACCGTCGAGGATAGCGGAGAATGCTCTCTTATAAGCTATCTGGATAGCGGCATCGAGTGACTTGCCTGTTTTGAGTTCTTCCTTGATACGTTCGCCTGTGATGATATTTGCGTCAACGCCCATACCAACGGCGAGGATGATACCTGCGATACCCGGAATTGTAAGTGTTGAGCCGTTCATGAAGCCGAACCAGCCTGTGATAGCTGCAAGTGAACCTGCAACCTGACCGATAAGGGCAATAACAGCAACGGTACCCGGAAGCTTATAGAGTACCATCATGTATACAGCGATAGCAGCGAATGCTATAGCGGCTGCGAGGAGAATAGCGTCAAGTGAACCTTCACCCATTGTAGGTGAGATGGTCTTGAAGCTCTTTGTTTCCATTTTGAAAGGAAGCGCACCTGAATTGATCTGGTCAGCGAGCTTCTTTGATGACTCCTGATCAAAGTTTCCTGAGATAACAGCATTTCCGTCTGTGATAGCATTGTTTACGGAAGGAGCTGAGATCATTGTATTGTCCATCCAGATAGATATCGGAGTTGAAGAACCTGCAAGCTCTGAAGTAGCTTCAGCAAATTTCTGAGTACCTGACTCTTTGAGTGAAAGTGCAACGAGGTATTCATATTCACCGTTGTCATCAGGTCTGTACTGAGCCTGAGCAGATGCGATATCCGAACCGTTGAGGACTATTTCACCTGTCGGGATAGTTTCGCCGTCTTCACCTGTTTCAGAGTCTGTGCCTTTTCTGAAAGTAAGTTCAGCCATTTCGCCGAGTTCCTTTACGGCAGCTTCAGGGTCGAAATCGCTCTCGCCAACCTGCCATGGGAAACGAACAATAATTCTGTCGCTTTTCTCATCACTGTAAACTTCGTTATCTGTGATACCAAGAGAAGTAAGTCTTGTCTTGATGATCTCAGTAGCTGCGTCAAGCTGGTTATTGTCAGCGTCGAAGTCATCCGCAGGAGCGAAAGTAACGTCAACACCGCCCTTGATATCGATACCGAGACGGATATCGTCAACACCCTTGACATAGGTAGTTGTGTTATCAGCATAGAGCTTATCCACACCTAAAACAGCGGATACTGTAAACAGTGCAATGAGGACTGCGACAATGAAGAAAGTTGATTTACCGATTTTTTTCACGGTCATGCCTCCTGATTCCCGAATCCAGCCGAACTGATTTTCAGCCGTAATTCATATTTTTTCTGTCTCAGAGCCTGAAAAGGCTCTCATCGACAATTATAAATATTGTACTATAATTTTGCAAAAAAGTCAAGCAAATACGCATTTTGCAATCCACTTTTCAAGATATTGCACAATTTACCTTATAATGAATAATGCATAATGCATAACAAATACATGGGATGCTTTTTGCGGCATCCCTGAATTTTCTGTCACTTGAAATGCTTCTGTGATACTTTCAGACGGTTCATGGCACGGTTCAGCGCCGCCTGTGTCTGGTAGTATTCCTTGAGGCTCTGTTTCTGTCTCAGCATTTCCTGAGCACGTTCCCTTGCCTCCTGAGCACGTTTTATGTCTATCTCCTCGGGAAGTTCACAGCTGTCCGCAAGGATTACAGCCGAATCGGGAGTGACCTGAATGAAGCCCTCTGATATTGCGGCATACTTCCACACGCCGTCAACCATGTATTTCAGCTCGCCTGTCGGAAGTGAGGTTACAAGCGGTTCATGCCCTGCAAGTATACCAATAAGTCCGTCTATCGCTGTAATTACAAGGTGTTCAACGTCGCCCTGAAAGAATATTCTGTCTGTTGCGATAATTTCAAGATGAAAGGTTTTAGCCATATAAGCCTCCCTTACTCTCCGTCATTCATCTGACGAGCCTTCATGATAACGTCATCGATAGTACCTGCCATGAGGAATGCCGACTCAGGATACTTGTCCATATCGCCGTCGATGATAGCCTTGAAGCCCTCGATAGTGTCCTTGAGCGGAACGTATTTACCTTTGAGACCTGTGAAGTTTTCGGCAACGTTGAAAGGCTGTGAAAGGAATTTCTGTATCTTTCTTGCACGGTAAACGGCAAGCTTATCCTCCTCGTCAAGTTCCTCCATACCGAGGATAGCGATGATATCCTGCAATTCCTTGTACTTCTGGAGAAGTTCCTGAGTGCGTCTTGCAACTGTGTAGTGCTCCTCGCCGACTATCTCAGGTTCAAGGATACGTGAATTTGACTCCAGAGGGTCAACGGCAGGATAGATACCCTGTTCAACTATCTTTCTTGAAAGAACCGTGGTAGCATCGAGGTGAGCGAAAGTTATCGCAGGCGCAGGGTCTGTGAGGTCGTCGGCAGGTACATAGACCGCCTGGACTGACGTGATAGAGCCGTTTTTCGTAGATGTGATACGCTCCTGAAGCTCGCCAACTTCCGTAGCCAGTGTAGGCTGATAGCCAACGGCTGACGGCATACGTCCGAGAAGTGCAGATACCTCTGAACCAGCCTGAACGTAACGGAAAATGTTGTCGATAAAGAGGAGCACGTCCTTGTGTTCACGGTCACGGAAGTATTCCGCCATAGTAAGACCTGTCTGTGCAACACGCATACGTGATCCCGGAGGTTCGTTCATCTGACCGAAAACAAGCGCAGTTTTGGCGATAACGCCTGATTCCTGCATTTCGTTCCAGAGGTCATTACCCTCACGGGAACGTTCTCCGACACCTGTAAAAATTGAGTATCCGCCGTGTTCGGTAGCGATATTTCTTATAAGCTCCTGAATGAGGACGGTCTTGCCTACGCCCGCACCGCCGAAAAGACCTATCTTACCGCCTTTTGCGTATGGAGCGATGAGGTCGATGACCTTGATGCCTGTTTCGAGTACCTCAACAACAGGGCTCTGATCCTGAAAAGTCGGAGCTTTTCTGTGTATCTCCCATTTTTCCTCGGTTTCGATATCGCCCTTTTTGTCGATAGGTTCGCCGAGAACATTGAACATACGTCCGAGAGTTTTTTCGCCGACGGGCACTTTTATGCATGAACCCGTGGCAGTGACTTCCATATTCTTGCTGAGTCCCTCACTTGCGGCAAGCATGATACAGCGGACAATGTGGTTTCCCATATGCTGGGCTACCTCCATTACACGAGTTCTGCCGTCAATTTCAACGGTAAGGGCATCCCTTATCATGGGGAGCTTTCCGGAAGTGAACTCAACATCGATAACAGGTCCGATGACCTGAGTAATTCTGCCTTTTTCCATGGCTTCTCCTTTCTTTGGAGAGATTTCAGTTAATCTTCATCAAGGCTGTTTGCACCGCTGACGACCTCGGTGATCTCCTGAGTGATAGCCGCCTGACGTGCACGGTTGTACATGAGAGACAGCTCTTTTATCATATCCTTGGCGCTGTTGGTAGCGGAGTCCATTGCGGTCATGCGTGACTGCTGTTCACAGCAGAAAGCCTCGACCATTGCGCCGTATATAATTCCCTTTGCATACTGCGGTATCAGATAGCCCATAACCTCCTCAGGGGAAGGCATGAACGATGCTTTCGGCAGACTTTTCAGTGTACCGTCAGCCGCCTGTACCAGACGTTTTCTCTCAAAGGGCAGCAGCCGCAGGGTACGTGTTTCCTGTTGGCTGGAATTTACCATGTCGGTATATATAAGGTATACCTCATCAAGCTCGCCGCTCTCGAATTTGCCTATTACCATATCAGCGATCTCCCTTGCACGGTAGAGTGTAGGGTTCTGGGTGGTATAGAGGAACTCGCTGTCAACGGATGCCATATGGTCATTCTTCATGCGTCTCTGGAAGTAGAGTCTGCCGACCTGTCCCATGACGAAAAGACAGCAGTTTTCAGGATTTTCTGCCTTTTCAAGCTCCTGTTCGGTATACTTCATGATATTATGGTTATAGCTTCCGCAAAGTCCCTTATCGCCTGTGATGACGATATATCCCTTTTTACGCTTTTCAGGCGGGATATCCTTACGGCGGTCGAAATACTTCTGACGAGTGTGAGGAGTATGTTCAAGAACGCTGTCGATAGTCTCCTGAAGCTTATAGAAATAAGGCTCGGTGGCTTCAAGTGATTTCCTTGCCTTTTTAAGCTTGGAGGAGGACATGAGGTACATTGCGTTAGTGATTTTGAGTATCTGCTGGATACTTGCGATACGCTCACGTATCTCTCTCATATTGGGCATGGTATCACCCCTTATTCCTCAAAAGCGGTAAGTATCTTCTCGATACGTTCCATGAGGTCTTCTGTGAGGATCTTGTTGTCCTCAAGTTCAGTGATGATATCCTGACCATAGCTTTTTATATATGTCATGAGTTCGGTTCTGTAATCACGCAGTTCCTTCAGCGGAATGCCCTTGAAGAAGCCGTGCTGTGCCGCATAGAGCAGAATGACCTGTTCATAGTGCGGAAGCGGATTATAGAGCGGCTGTTTGAGCAGTTCTGTAAGCATACGACCGTGTTCAAGAAGTTCGCTTGTAGCCTGATCGAGTTCAGAGGAGAACTGTGTGAAGATCTCCATTTCCTTGAACTGTGCGAGGTCGATACGGAGATTTCCTGCGGCTTTTTTCATAGCCTTTGTCTGTGCAGCACCGCCGACACGGGATACCGAAAGACCATAGTTTACGGCAGGACGCAGACCTGAGTTGAAAAGCTCGCTTTCGAGGAATATCTGACCGTCAGTGATAGAAATGACATTGGTCGGGATATAAGCCGAAATATCGCCTGCAAGAGTCTCGATGACAGGCAGGGCTGTCAGTGAACCGCCGCCGTGTGCATCATCAAGATGGCTCGAACGTTCAAGCAGTCTTGAATGGAGATAGAAAACGTCACCCGGATAAGCTTCACGTCCCGGAGGTCTGTGGAGAAGAAGTGACATTGCACGGTATGCAACGGCGTGTTTTGAAAGATCATCATAGATTATAAGGACATCTTTTCCCTTTTCCATGAAGTATTCAGCCATTGCAGTGCCCGAATAAGGTGCGATATACTGGAAAGGCGCAGGATCGCTCGCCGAAGCTGAAACGACTACGGAATATTCCATTGCGCCGTACTTTTTGAGAGTATTTACAACCTGAGCAACAGTCGAGGACTTCTGACCGATGGCAACATAGATACAGATAACGTCCTGACCTTTCTGGTTGATGATAGTATCAACAGCGATAGAAGTTTTACCTGTCTGTCTGTCGCCGATGATAAGCTCACGCTGTCCACGTCCGATAGGGAACATTGAGTCGATAGCGAGTATACCCGTCTGGAGAGGAGTATTTACAGGCTTACGCTCGATAACGCCCGGAGCTTCACGCTCGATAGCGTAGTATTCCTCGGCATTGATATCACCGAGACCGTCAATAGGCGCACCAAGAGCATCAACAACACGTCCGAGAAGCTCGTCGCTTACGCCGACACCTGCACGTTTGCCTGTGCGGACAACAGTTGAGCCTTCCGTAAGACCGTGGTCATCGCCAAGAAGAACAACGCCTGCGGATTTCTCCTCAAGGTTCTGGACGATACCTCTGATGCCTGTTTCAAATTCAACAAGTTCGCCGTACATTACTGAATTCATGCCGTGAACTCTTGCGATACCGTCGCCGAGACGAGTGATGAAGCCTGTTTCGGTAGCGCCCGACTTGACCTCAAAATCCTTGACCTCGGTTTTAAGAACGGATATGATATCGCTGTTTTTTCCTGATGAAGCCTTCTTATCAACAGCTTCCTCGGCATATTCAGCGGCTTTGTTCATGAGAGTATCCTTCATCTGGCGGAGGCTTGTACGGTAGCTCTTATCGTACTCGACATCTCCTGCGGTGAGGATAAAGCCGCCTATGATATCGGGATCGTGGCGGTATTCTATATCAACATCGTCCTTGACAAACTTCTCCATGATAAATTTTCTCAGGTCAGCTTGCTGAGACTCTGTAAGCGGAGTCACATAGCGGACAACAGCCTTGATACTGCCCTGTTTTTCAATGAGAAGGTCATTGTATTCCTCGAATATCTCACCAAGATTTTCAACATTTCCGTCCTTTACGGCTTTAATGAAGAACTTGTGCATATTTTCGGGGAAGATCTTTTTGATGATGTTTCTTTTTTCGTCCTGAGTAACGAGGGGATTAGCCAGTGTATCGGCAACATCTCCGCATTCTGCGAGGACTTTTCGTGTCCTGTCGAGAGTTTCCTGTGTGATATTAAGACGGACAAGCTCTTTTATGTACTCTTTTCCGAGTTCGTTCATTTATCGCCGCCCTCCTCGTCAGAAAGGAAATTATCTACGAGACGGCGGTTCTTTTCGTCGTCAACATTTTCGCCGATAATTTTTGAAGCGGCTTCAATGGCCAGATCAGCGATCTGGGACTGAGCCTGTCTGAGAACTCTTTTTCTCTCGTTTTCGATAGCCTTGTCAGCATCGGCAACTATCTGGTCAGCCTCTTGCTGAGACTTCTTTATAATGGCGGCTCTTTCAGTTTCTGCATCATCATGAGCCTTCATGATTATCTTGTTGGCTTCTTCCTTAGCCTCGCTGATAGAGTCAGCATACTGCTGTTTCAGTTCCTCTGCTTCCTTCTTAGCCTTTTCTGCGGCATCTATATCGTTCTTGATAGAACGTGTGCGGTCGTCCATAATTTTGTTTATAGGCTTGAAAAGGAATATTCTGAGCAGAATGAAAAGCAGAATGACATTTATTATAGGCCATATAAAATTCCAGATGTCAACGTCAAGCATGGTACCCTTTAATGCACCCATGTCACGTCCTCCTTCCTTTTTGCAGGTTTATTTAAGTATAAAGATAATGAGAATTGCAATAACGAAGCCGTAGATAGCTGTTGCTTCTGCAAGGGCAGCTCCGATGATGAGGGCTGTACGGATCGAACCGCCTGCCTCCGGCTGACGAGCGATGGACTCAACTGCCTTTGATGTTGCAAGACCTATACCTATACCTGCACCTGCGCCTGTGAGAACGGCAAGTGCTGCACCGAGTGCTACTGTACCCATTTTAATATACCTCCGTGATTATTTAAGAATGAAGATGATAAGTATCGCAATAACGAAACCATAGATAGCCGTTGCTTCTGCAAGGGCAGCTCCGATGATGAGGGCTGTACGTATTGAACCGCCTGCCTCGGGCTGACGAGCGATAGACTCAACAGCTTTTGATGTTGCAAGACCGATGCCTATACCTGCACCTGCGCCTGTGAGAACGGCAAGTGCTGCACCGAGTGCTACTGTACCCATAAATATATCCTCCTGAAAAAATTAGTTTTCTTCTTCCTCGATAGCCTCTGAAATATAGAGCGATGTGAGGAATACAAATACGTATGCCTGCAAGAGACCGTCGCCGACATCAAGAATAAGACTGAAAGGCAGCGGCAGACCGACAGGCAGGAGCATAGTGACAAGCTCCATGATTACGAATGCACCAAGAACGTTTCCGAAAAGTCGCATACAGAGTGAAAGCGGCTTTATTCCGAGTTCAAGGATATTCATGAATGCCATAAGCGGCATTGGCTCGATAAAGCTGTGAAGCCAGCCCTTGAAGCCCTTTTCCTTTATTCCGCAGACCTGAACGAGAACGATCGAGATAAGCGCAAGCGCCGCTGTAACGCCGATATCCTTTGTAGGCGGTCTGAAGCCGAAAAGTCCTACCATATTCGAGATACCTATGTAAATAAGCATGGTTTCAAGGAACGGCAGATACTTCTTTCCTTTCGGGCCGAGGGTATCAAGAATGAATTTATTCATCCATTCGACAAGCATCTCAACAAGGCACTGTGAGCCAGTCGGGACTTTTTTGAGCCTTCTTACGAAAATTATTGAAGCTATCACAAGAACAGCCATGATGCCCCATGTGACAACACATGACTCAGGCACGGGAATACCTCCGAAAATCGGGATAACAAAAGCTGTACGGCATTCAAGTGCTTCCTGAAGTTCTTCTGCAACACTCATATTTTCACCTTCTCTCATACAATAATAAAAACGGAGACAGCCAGCGGCTAAATCTCCGTTGATTCAGTCAGAACAGCAGTTTTTCAACAACTATAACCTGAAACCTGTTCGCACAGAATATACTCAGAAATCAATGCATTCCCCTGTGCAGACAAGTTCTGACATATGTAGTTCATACTAATATATCATATAACAAATTGCGGACATTGTCAATAGTCTGACAAAAAAATTCACATTATTTATCAGCACTTTCGTCCTTTTCTTCTTTTTCAGCTTTTCCTGCCGAAGGTCTGACGGCATTGTTGAGCCTTTCTATTGACGATGAATTGAGCTTTGAGGTCAGTCTTACACGGTCAAGCTCACGTTTTGCCATACTAAGGTCTCCTGTAAGCTTCTTAACAGTCTCGCTGCTGCGTCTTTCCTTTTCTTCAAGGACACCGACACGCTTTTTCAGGTCATTGATATTTGCGACCAGCACCTCGTTTGCATCTTCAAGCGCACATACACGCTTTATCAGGTCATTTACGTTTGCGGCAAGCGCCTCGTTTGCAAGATTTTGCTTGTCACCGAACTCCATGAGCTTTTCGGCGGCTTTCAGCGTACCTATCTTCTCATGTCCCACAAACGTCATCATTCTCTCGTTTGTAAGCTTCATATCAGACATTTTCATTCCCCCTCAAGGCTTCACGCCAGTAATCAAGAGTATCCTCAATGGTCTGCTCCATTGATATTTCAGCCTTCCAGCCTGTATCCTCGTTTATTTTCGACACATCAGGCTCAATAAGCGGTATGTCAGCCGCCCTCATGCGAGCCTTGTCCTGTGTCACTGTGATGCCGCATTTCGCATAGCTCAGGGCAGTTTCAAGAATTCTGCTTATTTTCACAGCCTGTCCACGTCCTACATTGTAAACCTGACCGCTCCTGCCGTTTTCCGAAAGCATACGGTACGCCCTCACAACATCACGCACATCGGTAAAATCACGCATAGCTTCAAGGTTTCCGACCGATATCACAGGCTCTTTCAAGCCATACTCAATTTCAGCTATCTGCTTGCAGAAATCAGAGATGACAAACATCGGTGACTGTTTCGCACCCGAATGGTTAAATGCTCTTACCATAACTATATCCATGCCGTAAGCTCTTGCGTAAATTCCGCCGAGCATACCCTGACAGGCTTTTGTTGCGGCATAGATATTCCCCGGAGCAAGATTTTCCGTTTCTTTGAGCGGACACGCCCCCTCACGGATAAAGCCGTATTCCTCGCCTGAACCTATGAGAATGAGCCGCATTTTCTTTTCGCATTCACGAACGGCTTCGAGCACGTTCAGCGTACCCACCACGTTTATCTCGGCGGTAAGCCGGGGCTTTTTCCATGACAATGCGACCGAGCTTTGTGCCGCAAGATGATATACAACATCAGGCTTCACATCGTCCAGAATTGCGGATATATCGTCCTTTTTCAGAATATCGAGAGTATGCGCCGTGCAATTTCCGCTGATTTTTTCATTTGGCAGACAGGTCGCATGGACTTCCTGACCGTTTCTGTCAAGTTCATCTATAAGATATCCGCCGACAAAACCTGCCGCACCGATTATCAGAGCCTTCACTCTCATTCCCCCTTATCCGCAAGAACGCCGTAAAGTCTGCGTATAACGTCCTTTTCGTTAAATTCGGCAAGCACTCTTTCAGCCGCCGCTTTTCCATATTTTTCACGCAGTTCCGCATCATCCGCAAGTATCTGCAAAGCCGCTGCAAGTTCGTCCTCATCGCCTGCCCTGACGGTCAGACCTGTTTTGCCGTGGAGACTGACATACGGCACTCCAGACGGCAGAGAAGTATTGATAACAGGCTTTCCATAGACCATAGCTTCAAGCTGTACAATGCCGAAAGCCTCGCTTTTCACGACCGACGGCAGTACAAAAACGTCGCAGTCCGCATAAGCCTGTTTAAGCTGTTCATCAGGGAGAAATCCCAGAAAATGAACGATATTCTCCATTCCGTGCTCTTTGGCATACTCTTTCAGTCCATCTTCAAGCACGCCCGTACCTGCAATGAAAAGCTCGCAGTTATCCACATGGCGGAAGGCTTTCAGGAGCACGTCCACACCCTTATAATAGACCAGTCTGCCCGTAAAGAACACTTTCACGCTGTTTTTGTCAGTGCATTTTTCCGTCAGGAACGGCTCACGGCTGATATTCAGGTAATCGTCAGGAGTGATGCCATATGGCACGACCCTGCATTTTCCGCTGTATTCAGGCAGATAGTCCGAACCTCTGACGTGTCCCTCGGTAGCAGTCACGATGCAGTCCGCACGTTTCAGCAGATAATTCATGAACGGCTTATACAGCAGCATGAGTTTTTTCTGCTTGACGATATCGCTGTGCCATGACACCACGACACGCCCTTTGAAGCCTGACAGCAAGAGTGCCGCATCAGCAAGCGGAAACGGTACATGGATATGCACAACATCGGCTTTTTTCGCCATTTTCCTGAAAAGCCTGATGAACGAAAGGGATAAGGGACATGATGAAAATGTGCCCATGCTGCCCGCACGGATAAGCTTTACGCCGCCGACCGTTTCACGCACAGTGCCGCCTCTTTCGTCACGGCAGACAAGTGTCCTGACGGATACGCCGCCTATCCTGCCAAGCTCCTCAGAATACTGCTTCACAAGCGTTTCGATGCCGCCCGTATGCGGAAAATAGGCTTTGTTTACCTCTAAGATGCGGAGTTTTTTACTCATCATCTTCGTCAGCGGTTATCTGACGCAGATATTCCTGTGCATATTCGCTGAGGTTTATGCCTGCCTTTGCGGCAAGCTGAGCCATTTCACGGGTTTTTTCGTCAAATTCCTCGTCAATGGTATTTGTTTCAAGACGCATTTTCAGTTCAGGGAAGTACATACCGAACTTCATTCTGAATTCTTCTTCAGGTGAAAATTCAAAGATATTATCGCTCATGTTATAACAGCTCCTTATATATATTAAATAATATTTCAGCAGACCTCTGCCATGTAAACTTTTGTGCCCGTTCAAAGCCTCTGCGGCTTAATTCTTCACGCAGAGCCTTGTCGGAACATAGTCTGTACAGACCTTTTGCAATACTTTTAACAGAATACGCATCGCATATCACCGCACAATCGCCTGTAACTTCGGGAAGTGAAGCCTCACCCGACGCAAGCACGGGAACTCCGCAAGCCATAGCCTCAAGCGGCGGCATACCAAACCCCTCATACAGCGACGGAAAGACAAATGCAAGCGCACCGCACATCAGCGGAGTCAGATCTTCTGACGGAACATATTCCGTAAACAGCACCTTATCAGTAAGCCCCATGCGCTCGACACGGCTGTATATACCGTCATTCAGCCATCCCTTGCCGCCTGCAAGAACGAGCTTCGGGCATTTGTCACCAAGCTTTGCGGCAAGATGACCGTATGCGGCGATAAGTCTCTCCAGATTTTTTCTCGGCTCGATAGTACCGAGGTAGAGAAAGTAGTCGCCCTCAATGCCGAGAGACTGCTTAACATCGGCAATACGCTGTAAATCGGTACACGGGCGGAATTTTTCAAGGTCAGCGCCGCAGGGAACTACCCTGATTTTTTTCTCATGCTGAGGAAAATATTTAATTATCTCAGCTTTTGAGAATTCCGAGTCAGTCACGATGATATCAGCACGCTTCATTGAGCGTTTCAGCCCCATATTCAGCATAAAACGAGTCCTTCCACGGACTGTTTCGGGGAAAGCCTTGTATACCATATCATGTACGGTAACGACTTTTTTTCCGTGGACGAAAGGCGGGATGATGTAATTGAAAAAGTGTGTGATATCAGCTTTTTTTCCGAAAAACAGCGAATACGACACAGGGAAAAATGTACTTGCGGCACGGTAGATATAGCCTGAAAAGTCTGAGCAGTTGAGCTTTATGCGTTTGCCTGCGAACTTTTTCACACGCTTTATACGTTCCTTGTCACCGCTTGAAAAAAAGCTGTATTCATAGGAATTTTCGGGGTGAAGCTCTGCAAGAGCCTGAGTCTGACCGACCTCACACCAGCCTATTCCGGTAATTTTTTCGTTTGATATCGGTACGGCATCAAAAGTTATCTTCAAGCCGTCACCTCCGTTCAATTCAAGTTCAGTGTTATTTTTTGGCAACAACATCAAATTCCCCGTTACCGTCAAAATGAATACCTGTCTCATCGGGAAGTCCATTCAATTTGATAAGAAAGAAAATAAGGCTTGCCGCAAACAGACATATATTCAAGTATGCGGTGTAACGTGTCATATGCCTTAACTTCACCTGCTTATTGATGCATTTTCTGATGTATCTCCTTTTCAAGCTTTTTGAAAAAAGCCTCAGTCTCATCAATATCGTAACCCATCTGCATGGAAAACAGGCTCTTTTTTGTTTTACGGAGCGGATAATTCCTTATCCTGTTAAGATCGTCCAGTACTTCTTCTTCAGTCATCAGATTATTTTCAACAGCCATTATAAGTGTATTGTAGGAGTCAACTTTGACCATTACATCTACTTTTTCATAGCCGCCTCTTGCTTCTTCAAGTTCAAGTTCCTTCATAAATTTCAACTCCCTTTAACCTATGCCCCGATATGTCCTGATTTTATCCCAGAATTTCCTTGACCTTTATCTCGTTCTGAACTTTTTCAAGGTCATTCTTGACCATGCGCTCAACAAGTTCAGAGAAGTTTATCTCACGCTTCCAGCCGAGTGTCTTTTCAGCCTTTTCAGGATTTCCGAGGAGTATATCTACCTCTGCCGGACGGAAGAATTTCTTGTTTACCTTAACGATAGTCTTGCCTGTAGCCTTGTCGATACCGACTTCATCAACGCCTGTACCCTGCCACTGTATCTCGATGCCGACATGACCGAATGCAGTCTCAACAAACTCACGGACAGTTCTTGTCTCGTTGGTAGCGATAACATAGTCGTCAGGCTTATCTTGCTGGAGCATGAGCCACATAGCCCTTACATAGTCCTTGGAATGTCCCCAGTCACGCTTTGAGTCCATATTTCCGAGTTCAACGCAGTCCTGAATGCCGAGCTTGATACGTGCAACGGCATCGGTTATCTTTCTTGTAACAAATTCAATTCCACGGCGTTCGCTTTCGTGGTTGAAAAGAATGCCTGAGCAAGCAAACAGACCATAGCTTTCACGGTAGTTCTTTGTTATCCAGTGACCATAGAGCTTTGCAACACCATATGGACTTCTCGGATAGAAAGGAGTAGTCTCCTTCTGTGGTATCTCCTGAACAAGACCGAACATTTCAGAAGTTGAAGCCTGATAGAAACGGCATTCAGGCTTTACGATGCGGATAGCCTCAAGCATATTCGTAACGCCGAGAGCATCAATGTCGGCAGTACCGAGAGGAGTATCCCAGCTTGTTGCTACGAATGACTGAGCGGCAAGGTTGTAAACCTCGTCAGCCTGAGATATCTTCATAGCGGAAATGAGGGATATCGGGTCAGTCATATCAGCATAGATGAGGTGTACCTTGTCTTTGAGGTGAGCGATATTGCCGTAATCAACGGTAGCTTTTCTTCTCCAGATGCCGTAAACGTTGTAGCCTTTTTCGAGGAGAAGCTCTGCAAGATAAGAGCCGTCCTGACCTGTGATACCTGTGATAAGTGCATTTTTCATTTTATATTAACTCCTTAGATATATGTTTCATGGCGAAATGCCGTATATTGATAAAAAGTAAACCTGTAGGGGATGCCGCCCACGGCATCCCGTTTACACCGACCAGACCTGCGGAGAGGGAGTCCGAGGGCGGACTCCCCTACTTCTTCATTGTAGGGGCGGACATTGGTCGCTTCGTTAATGCATTTGTAGGGGACGGCGTCCTCGACGTCCCCAAATAAGTTTTTTGACACGCTGGCGGCTTCGCCGTTTTTATATTTTATTTTATTTAAACAAGTTCATTTCTTCCCTGTTCTTTGAGCTGTGCAATGACTTTTTTAACGTCCTGAGTGCTGTTTTTCGAGCATACAAGCAGAACATCGTCCGTATCAACAACAATGATATCCCTTGTTCCGACAGCCGCAACAAGACGCTTTCCGCCGCATACCGTGGTACGCTTTGAATCGACTGCAATAACATCGCCGTCAAAGAAATTCTTGTTGTCATCAGTCTCGTTTATCCTCTCGACTGCAAGCCAGCTTCCGACATCATCCCAGCCGAAACTGCCCTGAATTGTGTAAATATCCGAGGCTTTCTCCATAATTCCGAAATCGACCGACTCGGAAGTGAACTTCTCGAACTCTGTCACGAGAGTCTCCTCATAGCTGTCAGTACCAAAGCTTGCGCCGATTTTCAGAGCGCCCTCATAGATGTCAGGCATGAATTTCTGCATATTCTTCATGACAGAGGATATCTTCCAGACAAACATACCGCTGTTCCAGAGATATTTGCCCGATGCAAGGTACTTTTTCGCAGTTGCAAGGTCAGGCTTTTCCACAAAGCGCTCAACTTCATAGGCATCGCCCTTTTCCTCGCCGAAATTGATATAGCCGTAGCCTGTTTCGGGATAAGTCGGGGTAATGCCGATGGTTACGAGGTTGTCGCCCTCCTCAGCCGCAGTTACAGCCTTTTTCAGTGTTTTGAGGTATATTTTTTCATAGCCGATAAGGTGGTCTGACGGAAGTACGAGCATTATAGCATCGTCATACTTCTGCTTTATTACAGCCGCCGCAAAAGCGATACACGGTGCAGTATTTCTTGCACACGGCTCACTGAGCACGTTTTCCCTCGGTATTTCGGGAAGCTGATCGTATACAAGCTCTCTGTATGCGGCATTTGTCACCACATACACGTCCTCTGCCTCAACGAGACTGCCAAGGCGCTTCACGGTTTTCTGTATCATTGTAACGCCGTCGGAGGTGAGTGAAAGGAACTGTTTCGGGCAGTTGTTTCTGCTCTTTGGCCAAAATCTTTCGCCACGTCCGCCTGCCATGATTACAGCGGTTATTTTCATTTTTTTTTCTCCTCTTTTCTGTTTTTGTGCTTTCCCGAAACCATCTGCTCTCTTGCTTCGGCATTTGTCTTTCCCGGGAAAAGCATTGTCTTTAAGGTCATGAAAATTATCTGGATATCAAGACGCAGAGAGTAGTTCTCGATATACATCAGATCCATTTTCAGCTTATCATATGGTAAAGTATCGTATACGCCCGTGACCTGTGCATAGCCTGTAAGACCTGCCTTGACCTTCAGTCGGTAGGCAAATTCAGGCATATTCTCCTTATATTTTTCGGCAAGCTCAGGGCGTTCAGGTCTCGGACCTACTACCGACATATCGCCTTTCAGGATATTGAAAAGCTGCGGCAGTTCATCAAGCCTGCATTTTCTCAGGAACTTTCCGACAGGCGTAATTCTGTCATCTTCATCGGAGGCAAGCTGTGCGCCGCCGATCTTCTCTGCATCAACTATCATACTGCGGAATTTCAGCACATAGAACTCTTTTTCGTTGATAGTAAGGCGTTTCTGCTTATAGAACACAGGGCCGCCGTCACAGAGCTTGACCGCAATCGCAGAAATAAGCATGAACGGCGAAAGAACGGCTATCATCACTATCGAGAAAACAAGGTCGAATATTCTCTTGACGACTCTCGCCTCATAGTCAAGGCCATAGTTGCGGCAAAGGAGAAGGGGAGTATCGAAAAGCCTGATATCCTCAGCGCCTCTTATGATAATATCGGATATTTTCGGCGCAATATACGCTCTTTTCGAGTTCTCAAAGCAGAATTTCAGATAATCGTTGCGCTGTTCGCCCGAAATATCGCAGATTATTACACCCTCATACTTCATTATCAGCTCTTTGACATTTTCCTCGGACTCGTCGGCGCTGACCGACTCGCATATCATATACTTGTCCACACGCTGACTCATTTTCATGACCAGATTAGCCGCCTGTTTGCTGCCGTAGATGATGATGAGCTTTCTCGGCGGATATATGATGAAATAGATCTTTCCTGCAAGGAGCGTCCAGAGGGCTATTGCTCCGAAATCGGTGAATGTCATCAGCAGAATGGGCGAAGCGTCCATGAAATGTCTGCCGATAAGACTTATCATTAAGTACGTCACAGTATTCACACAGCACATCGAAATAAGCTGTGAATAGAGCATATCCGTCTTTTTGAGATAGCCGAGCTTAAAGCCGCCGTAGACCTTGAAAAACAGCCATATCAGAAGGCAGTATATGCCGATAAGCACCCAGTTTCCACGCCTGTAAAACGGCAGTGCGATGGCAGCGCTGTAGTTTCTGTACCATACTGCGGCAAAAATTCCCGTGAGTATGCCCATGAGAAGGAGTGCGGAAAAAAAGGTGACGAGTCGTTTATAACCGTCTTTTTTACTCATAATAAATATAACTGCGGACAATGCCGCAAAATTCTCCTAATTGATAAAGCATTGATAAGCTAATTATAGCAAATGGGGATTGATGTGTCAATACAATGCAGTATGCATTACAAAAAAAACACGCATTATTCGTCAATTCTCACAAAACGTTCACCACAAAAACCGAATATGCGGCTTGTTACCGTTTGTGTTTCATAAGGTACACAGCATCTGCTATTATAATAAGTAATACGGGTATAATGCATGGCAAGAGCCGCCGCTCATACATTGCGCTTATGGGTGTCATGTCAAGTTTATCCGCCCAGCCGCTCCTGTCGGCATGGTCGGTGAGCTTTTTCAGCAGTATCATGCAGAATATACAGCCTGTTGATGTAAAGATGACTGACAGTATATGCCGTATTTTTTTGCCTGATATGCAGAATACCGTGCCTGCAAGCATCATAAATGCCGATATTATGAAGAAAATGCCGATACGTGACAACTCTGTGCCATAGCTTTCACGGTTATAGACAAGACCTGCGCCCGTCAGGAAAGGCATGGCAAAACAGAAATATATAGCCGCAAGCAACAGGACAAGCTTCGGCAAAAGCACGGTTCTGCGCTGTTTTTCGTTGTTTTTTTCCATTTTTATGCTCCATTTTTCACAGTCGAAAATACTGTGACTTATTTTCATTTATAAATTCTCCTCAGATGCAAAATAATATATTGCGCCGAAAATGATATACGGCTTGTAAAATTTTATCGGAATACTGTTGTCATCGGATATCTGCGTTCGCCGGATACACTGGCGGTCAATGGTCTCCCCTACAGAATTTGTTTTATTTATTGTGAAAGGAGAATATATGCAAATCAAAAAAATTTTTGACAAAGCCGCAGCTATTGTATTATCTGCGGCACTTCTCGGATTATTCGGAACTGCGGAATACTATTCCTCACGTCTGCCCGAAACCATAGCCTGCGAAAGCACAAACGGTCTGCAAATCGCACAATATCCCGAAATATCGCTGTCTGCTGACAACTCGGATACGGCAGAGCTTTCGCTCGGAGGCATACTGCCCGTAAAGAAAGTCAGACTAAGCACAGCACAGCCACGCACTCTCATAGCCTGCGGACAGCCATTCGGCATAAAACTGCTCATGGAGGGCGTGATGGTAACGGCTCTCGGAGAAGTCGAGGCGGACTGCGGAACAACGGTCTGTCCTGCATCGGAGGCTGGTCTGAAAGTGGGGGATATTGTATGCTCCGCTGACGGACAGGAACTCACCTCAAATTCACAGCTTCAGGAAACAATAGGCAAAAGCGGCGGAAAACCTCTTGAACTTGCGATAAAACGTGGCGGAGATATGTTCACGGCAACGCTGAAACCTGTCTTTTCCGAGGTCAGTCAGCAGTGGAAAGGCGGAATGTGGGTTCGTGACAGCATCGCAGGCATCGGCACAATGACCTTCATTGACAAGGATACAGGGCGATTTGCAGGTCTCGGACATCCGATATGCGACTCCGACACGGGCGGTATCGTGCCTGTTCACAGCGGTGAAGCCGTACCTGTTGAGATAAGCGGCGCAAAACGTGGCGAACGTGGCATTCCCGGAGAACTGCGTGGCAGCTTTACGTCAGGGCAGAGCTGCGGAAGTCTTGACCTGAACAACAAATTCGGCGTTTTCGGCATGATAAACAAGGCGCAGTTTGACGGAATATCGTCAGAATTCAAGGAATTTCCGCTCGGTCTGCGTCACGAGGTCACAACGGGAGCGGCGGAGATATACACGACAATCAGCGGAAACAAGCCGCAGTGCTACTCCATTGAGATAGACAGCGTTGACTATGACGGCGATGACTCCGAGAAAAACATGAAAATAAGGATAACCGACGAAAGACTGCTAAGAGAAACGGGCGGCATAATTCAGGGAATGAGCGGCAGTCCGATAATCCAGAACGGCAGGCTGATAGGTGCGGTCACTCATGTTTTTGTAGCTGATCCGTCATGCGGATTTGGCGTATTTGCGGACAGTATGGCTGAATTTACAAAATAGGAACTGACGCAGAAAATAAAACAGGGCGTTACCAGACAGTAACGCCCCTTATTTTCGGTTGATGATGATTATCTGTTTTCTTCACTGAAACCGCTGTCAACAAGCTCGATAAGAGCATCAACAGCAGCCTTTTCGTCTGCACCGTCAGCGATAACCTTGATGTTTGTACCGCCAACAATACCGAGTGAAAGGATACCAAGCAAGCTCTTTGCATTTACTCTGCGCTCTTCTTTTTCGATCCAGATAGATGCTTTGAATTCGTTAGCTTTCTGAATGAAAAATGTTGCAGGTCTTGCATGAAGTCCAACCTGATTCATAACTGTTACTTCTCTGACAAACATATACAACTCTCCTATTCTCTGATATCGCTTCCATTTTTCAGAAAGCCGACGCAAATATTTCTCACTTGCTGATTTAATTATACATTCAAAAACCAACATAGTCAACGGATTTTTTATGATAAAATAAAACTTTCAGCTAATTTCTACATTTAGATTAAATACTATGAGCATTTTTTTCTTTTGCTTGTTTAATATCACTACAAAAATTGTTGACATTCGTTGGTAAACTTATATAATATTCAACGTTGTATTATGTTTATTTTATCCAAACATAGATTTTATCTATTCATATTTAGTTCATGATATGCTGATATAGTTATTTATTATACCTATCAAGCAGATCGGGACGGCGTTCGGCAGTTATCTCAAGACTTTTTTCATGTCTCCAAGCCTCGATATTTTTATGATGCCCTGTCAGAAGAACAGGCGGAACAGCCTCGCCCTCCCAGACTTCGGGACGTGTATACTGCGGATATTCGAGCAGTCCGCTGTAAATGCTCTCCTCCTCGAAACACAGGTCATCGGACAGCACTCCGTGGCACATTCTCGCAACCGTATCAACAAGCACCATTGCAGGCAGTTCGCCGCCTGTGAGAACATAATCTCCGATGGAAATTTCCTCATCAACTATCTTGTCGATAACACGCTGGTCAACGCCCTCGTAGTGACCGCAGATTATCAGTATATCGTCCATTTTTGAAAGCTCAACGGCTCTCTGCTGGTCAAGTATCCTGCCCTTTGGAGACATATATATTGTATGCGGTTTAGTACCGAATTCTTCACAGACTGCCTTATAACAATTATATATCGGCTCGCACTGCATGACCATGCCCATGCCGCCGCCATAGGGAGTATCGTCCACACGGCGGTGCTTATCCTGAGTGTATTCACGTATCTGTCGGCAGTGTACCTGAATTTTGTCAGCTTTACGTGCTCTGCCGATTATGCTCTCGCCGAGGACAGCCTCGCACATCTCAGGGAAAAGTGTTGCTATTTCTATTCTCATTATGCCGTTCAGCCCTCCAGAGGTTTAAGAGATCTTGCAATTTCAAGGTTGAGTTCGCCGTCAGTTGAAACAACGTTGATATGATAGAATTTTCCGCTGCTTTCAAAAAGCCATGCTGCCGAAACAGCGCCGCTGAAACCTTCCTGACCTGCGTTTGCCTGCATTATGAATGCATTATAGCCGCCGCTGTTTTTGATAAAGTAGATATCTGCGCCGACAATGGCAGTTCCGCCCATGAGCTTATAGAAAGTATGTGCGGCTTTATAGCTGCTGATCTTGAAATCGTCCTTTGAGAGAGATGTCTGTATTCTGAAAAGCTCATAGAGGTCATTCGGGTATGTCTTGCCTGTTTTTTTGCAGAAATGCTTCATTTCGTCGTGAGTTATATCCATCTCCGCAAGGAAGCTGTCAACATATTCCGTTCCCGAAGTTCCGTCGGGAGCAATGGTTATGCTGAGGCTGTTTTCCTCGGTGTAATAGCAGTAATTCGCATCGTCATACTCCAGACCGTCAGGCGCATAGAATTTAATGCCCGATGCCTTGTACTCTTTCCAGCCGTCAGGAAGCTCTGTCACAGCATCGATATCCTGTGTTTTTACAGGTCTGATGCCGCCGTATTCCTTTTTTATCTTCGATTTCCATTTAATGCCCTGAAATGAAAATGCAAGCACTGCAAGAACTGCTATCAGTGCAGCAAATATCGCAAAAAACTTTTTCATAGATATCCCTCCGGATAATTATTCAGACAGACGAAGTGAACGTGCTATCTCGAAATTCAGGTCTTTGTCACCGCATACGGCGGTTATACGGTATACCTTTCTCTGGTCGCCGTATATCTTTGCAACGGAAACAGGCTCGCCTATCTCCTCGCTGTCAATATCGACAACAAAGCCGTTGTATTCATAGTTGCTGATATAGCTGAACCCTGAACAGCCTTCCTCACGCTCTGAAAACAGCTTATAGAAGATATCCGCAGATTTGCGGCTGTGTACGTTCAGGTCGTCCTTGGTGAGAAAATATACAAATTTGACAAATTCATACTCATCTCTCGGAAAATCCTTCTTTTCCTTTTCGCAGAACCATTCCATTTCATCTCTGTTGATGCCGCAGTCCGCAAGAAGTTTATCAATACTGTCAGCCCTTGAATTTTCGTCGGAAAAAACGCATACCACGACACTCATATCGTCATTTTCAAAGCGTTTATCCTGTTCATTGTATTCAAGTCCGTCCGGTGCATAAAATTCCGCACCGCCGATGCTGTAAGAGCGCCAGTTTTCGGGGAAAGTCTCCTGTGTCTCAACATATTCAACAGGAAGCCGATAATCTGCGCCGAACTCCTTATTGAACTTCGACTTTACGGGAATGCCCTGAAAATAGACTATAAGCAGAACAACCACTGCAAGCAGAGAACCAAGTACAGCTATGAGTTTTTTCATATCAGTCAAAAAGCCCCTCCATCGGGCGGATGGTCATGATATCGGAATTGATATCGGTTGACACGATAACATCGGCAATTGCAGGCACGAGATATTCCCTGTCACTGCCCTTTATAACGTATACATCATTTGCGCCTGTCTGCATAACATCGTTGATTTTTCCGTATACAAAGCCGCTGTCGGCATCACGGACTTCCATGCCTATCAGGTCCTGAATGAAGTATGTATCGTCATCAAGCTCAAGGTCATCACGATGCATGAAAAGCATCTTGTTCCTCAGTTTTTCGGCATCTTCGGGAGTATCAACGCCCTCTATCTTGGCAATTACCATATTCTTGAACACTCTTGAATGCTCAATTATCAGTTCATTTCTGTCCTTACCGATAAAAAGCCTGTCAAACTCCGCAAGAAGTTCGGGAGTATCGGTATACGGCATTATCTTGACCTCGCCACGGATACCGTGAGTCGTGACTATTTTTCCGGCTTCAAGAAATTCTTTTTTCATATTGTTCTCCTTATTCCGCAGGCTTTACCGATGCGATGATACCGCCGATAACTTTCTCGTCCTCAGCCGATATCAGCAGATTTTTCCCGATTTTTTCATGGTTTTTTCTGTCATAGAGTTCAAAGGAATATTTGTATATCTTCCTCTCATTGTCATATCCGAGAAAGCTTGCAAAGCCGCAGTAATCTTCTGTCTCAAAACAGCTTACTGATTTTGCCGAATTGAGCCACTGTTCCTTTTCAAAGGCGAATTTATAGAAATACATCGGATTGAGCGGCACAGTCATTTTAAGCTGACTTCTGTCGATATCCAGACAGTAGAAGCAGTAATCATATTCATTTGCAACGCTTCCGCCATTGACATATTTTGCCGCCATACGTGCCGCATTCAGGTCATTTTCGTCCATCAGTCCGGCATCAGAGACAGCAAAGACAATGCCGTTTTCGTTATTTGTATAAATATCCATAGTCTGCGAGTCTTTTTTACTCATTTCGCATGGGAAAGACACCGAAAATCCGCCTGCCGTAATTTCGCTGTAATCCGACGGAACTGCAAGCTCCCCGAATGGTAACGGAGAGAGTTTAAGGTCGGTTTTTTCACATTCCATGTTTATCTTCTGGCAGAAATAAAAGTTAACGCCATATATGCCGCCTGCCGCAAGGATAACCAGAACAAGCAGAACTATCAGAAATTTCGGTATCTTCTTCATAACAGCCTCCGTATATGATAAGCGGATAAATATTCATAAACTCTCAGAATATGCATAGTGGAGCGTAGGGGATGCCGCCCTCGGCATCCCTCACGCCTCGGCATCCCACACGCCTCGGCATCCCACACGGCTTAGTTCTTCATTTCAAAGCTTTCGCCGAGAATGTCCTTGTTTGCTTCAAGTACAGGCTTTATGCACTCTGCAAGGAATTCCTCAACTTGCTGAGGACTTCTTCCGATGAAGTTTTCAGGCTTGAGGATAGCATCAAGCTCGTCCTTTGTTATCATGAACATCGGGTCATTTACGATAAGCTCACAGAGATTGCTGTCCTTGCCGTAAATCTTTATCTGTTCAGCGGCTATCATGGAGTACTCACGGATACGCTCGTGAAGCTCCTGACGGTTTCCGCCCTTCTTTACAGCGTCCATCATGATATTTTCGGTTGCCATGAAAGGAAGCTTTGCCATGAGTCTGCGGCGTACAATTTCAGGATATACTACCATGCCGTCAGTAACGTTCATCATGATGTTGAGAATTGCATCAACGCCGAGGAATGCCTCTGCTACGGCAATTCTCTTGTTTGCAGAGTCATCGAGGGTTCTCTCGAACCACTGTGTACCTGCGGTGAATGCAGGGTTGAGCACGTCTATCATGACATATCTTGCAAGTGAAGTAATTCTCTCACAGCGCATAGGATTTCTCTTGTATGCCATTGCCGACGAGCCTATCTGTGACTTTTCACGGGGTTCTTCCATTTCCTCGAAGCTCTGAAGGATACGGAGGTCATTCGAGAACTTGCTGCAGGTCTGTGCAATTCCGCTGAGAACAGAGAGCACCTGTGAGTCGACCTTACGTGAATAGGTCTGACCTGAAACAGGAACAACGCTGTCAAATCCCATTTCCTCTGCTATCATTTTTTCAAGTGACTTTATCTTGTCGGTATCGCCCTCGAAAAGCTCCATGAATGAAGCCTGAGTGCCTGTTGTGCCCTTTGAGCCGAGGAGTTTCAGTGTGGATATTCTGTATTCAAGGTCATTGAAGTCCATGAGCAGTTCATTGAGCCAGAGTGTTGCACGCTTGCCGACTGTTGTAGGCTGTGCAGGCTGGAGGTGAGTGTAAGCCATGCATGGCATATCCTTATACTGCTCGGCAAATTTTGCGAGGTTATTCATGACATTGATGAGCTTTCTGCGGACGATCTGCAAAGCATCACGCATGATGATAACGTCGGTATTGTCGCCTACATAGCATGAAGTAGCGCCGAGGTGGATGATAGCTTCTGCATCAGGGCAGGCTTTTCCGTATGTATAGACATGAGCCATAACATCATGGCGGACAACCTTTTCACGCTCTGCTGCCATATCATAGTCGATATCGTTGATATGTTCCTCAAGCTGTTTTACCTGAGCCTCTGTGACAGGGAGACCGAGTTTCATTTCAGCTCTTGCAAGAGCCACCCAGAGTTTTCTCCATGTGGTGAACTTCTTGTCGGCGGAGAAAATGTACTGCATTTCCTCACTCGCATAACGTGTGCAGAACGGGCTTTCATAGCTGTTGATATTACTGCTCATAACAAAATACTCCTTTATAATTGTGCATATGCACATAATTTCCTTTTGTCATTATAGCATTTTATTTTGTCCGTGTCAACTTTATGGCAGACTGCGTGGAGATATTCTATATAATGTACATTTTTGGGCGAAAAAAACAGCGGTCATAGGGGATGTCTTATCAATTTATCAGGTTTTGCAGATAAATAATCACATTTTGTGTACCGGTGCTGTATTTGTAAATACGACCTAAGGCAACAAAAAAGGGCGCACAAAATGCGCCCCCAGCGTGTCAAAAAACTTATTTGGGGACGTCGAGGACGCCGTCCCCTACAAATGCATTAACGAAGAATAGCTGAATTGTAGGGGCTGGCGTCCTCGACAGCCCTTGCTTAACGAAATAATTTCGACTTTTTCAACAGACTGAAGGGCGCACAAAATGCGCCCCCATAAATCTGTTCTATATCACCACGATCAGCAATAAACAGCAATAATCTCGGCAATATATGCTCTGTGATATGGAGCATTGCCGAAGAACTCCTCAGGAATTCCGTCATCTGTAAGGAAGCCGCTTTCCTGAAGGTCATAGCTGTAAAGCTTTCTGCATACGAACACGAGGTCAGCCTCCCCGAAAGTAACGCCGCCCTCAAGCTCAACAGGTGTAAGAGCTGTTTCCTTGACCTTGTCAACATCCCTTCCCGAATGTGAGCCGCAGAATGTAAGAGCCTGACGGTTATCCTTTCTGAGGAATGATGCTGTGAAAATGTCGTTTTTCTCCATATATTCATATGTATAGCGGTTCGGTCTGATATAACAGGTCAGAACGTTCTTGTTCCAGAGTACGCCGAGCTGTCCCCATGAAGCTGTCATGGTGTTGAAGTTGTCGGTACTTCCTGATGTTATGAGCATCCAGTCCTTTCCGATTTTCTCAAATGGGTTGAACATAAGTTCATCGATATCGATCTTTCTTAATGACATAATTTTTTCTCCTTATTGTTAATTATTTTGGAAATATATACTATTTACCATTGATATGCAGAATATTCAGGCACAGGCGGTCGGTGAACGCCGCCTGTATGATATTTTGTCAATGCACGTTAAGCGTTGATTTATAGCGAAGACGCAGCTTATCAGTAATGAGTGCGATAAACTCGGAATTTGTAGGCTTGCCCTTACCCGTATCGACCGTATAGCCGAAAAACGAGTTGAGCGTATCAACATTGCCTCTGTCCCATGCTATCTCAATTGCATGGCGTATTGCTCTTTCAACTCTTGACGACGTTGTATCATAGATATCAGCGACCGTCGGATAAAGCATTTTCGTCACGCTTTCGAGCAGTGTCTTATCCCCGATGGAATAGAGAATAGCCGTTCTGAGATAATGATAACCCTTGATGTGGGCAGGCACACCAAGCTGATGGATAATATCCGTCACGACCATTTCCATGTCATCACTGAGCCTGTTCTTGCTGTCGCCTATTGCAGAAGTTATGGCATTGCAGAGGTCATCTGCATCATAAGGTTTAAGAAGGAAACGTGCTGCACCGTTTTCCATGACCTGATTTTCTATGAACTCATTGTCATATGACGAAGTAACAATGAATACAGGCAGTTTCACGCCAAGCTCCTTTGCACCTTTCATTACCGAGATAACGTCGCCGTTCTGGGTATCAATGTCAAGGACGACCGCATCGGGCATATCCTTTCTGACCGACTCCAGAATTACGCCGAAATCCTTTCGCCTTGTATAAGTATACATCCCCCTTTCCCGAAGTTTATTCGCAATACTGACACCTGTTTCAGCCGTATCATCACCGATAAGGACTCTTATCTTACTGTTCATTTTTTATACCTCCTGAATATTTTCTGCATCAGCAGTATCTATAATAGCACACAGGAAGCAACTATGCAACAGCGAATAATGCCCTATTTTGTCGAATTTTGTCGAACTTTGTCGAATATTGTCGATAAGTCTATACTGATTTTTTATACCATTATTAAATGACGGATGCCGTTATGAAAATATGCTCTTTATTGTATAGTTTCCACAAAGCATAAGCGAGCAAATTCTAAAGCATCTGTTCATTTTCTTTTCATTTTTGCAAGAACACCGTCAGTAATAGTCCGAACCTTAGTTCCGGGAGGGAAAAGCGTGTCGGCAAGCTTTGCAACAGCGTTCTTTTTGACTTTGTTTGCGTATACAGGGGCAAGTTCGGGTTCTTTGGCGATTTCTGCCCATTTTTCATACATCTCGTCCGAAAGATACGGCTTCAGTATCTCCCTGTCGCTGCCGAATGCAAAGTTTTCAAGGAAATACAGCGGAATTTCACAGCCTGATGTACCGTAATTGTCAAATGCATCACCAAAATATGCATCATACATCATACGCATATCCTCTGCACCTGCCGCCGTTTCAGGACATTTTTCAAGCGCATCGGCAATAGCCTCCTGCAATGGCGTGGCAGGCGTGAAACCGTCGGTCAGGCGGAGTGCTCCGAGTACCAGAAATCCCATCATATAGCCGTCGCCGCAGAAATCGCTCCTAAGCTCCTTATTGCGTGGCACATCGAAACCGTAGAGCCTGTAAAGACCGAGAACGTTCCTTAACGCAGTGTATTTGTCAGTGTCATAGTCATAGGCGTGTTCCGACTGGATATAGCCCCTGAAACGTCCCGATTTTACCATGAGAGGGTCTACGGACTGCATCAGCAGAGCCTTTGCGCCCTTCATGATGACCTTCTCAACATCGTCCAGAACGTCGCTTCCGATGTGGAGAAGCTGCTGCGGACTGCATTTTGCCTTTGCAAGCAGAGCATCAACGAAGTTCTTTTCGGCGGCATCAGGCGTTTTCAGCTCATTTGTCATTATGAGGACATTCATGCTGTCATAGCCGCATTTTTTCAGCATAGCCATAACAGTTTCCCTCGGATATATGCCATTGTATACAATGACAATACGTCTTTTTCTCTCTTTTGCACAATCAAAGAGCTTTTTTCCGAATGCTCTCGGCACTGTATGCTCCACGGCAAGCTCGCATTCACGCTTCATGAAAAACGCCTTGTTCTCCTTGCTCATGTTCGTGTACTTCACTATATTGTCATAAATTTTAGCAAGAGTCAGGTTCATGTCAAGGCTTATCTTCTTCTCAGCCGCCTCCTGTGCGAGCTTTCTCAGCTCCGTGAAGGTATTTTTCGTGCGGTTCAGCGGCGCAAATTCAGCCTCCATGAACGTAAACAAGTCCTCTTTTTCCGCAAACGGCATTACTGTCAGTACATCGTCGAGCCTGAAACTCACGGTTTTCAGCCCGTTTTTCATGACCTCGTCAGTCATTTTCTCCTGCAATTGTGTCTGTGTCTCAGACAGGGGATGGTGCATTTTGCTTTCACTGTACATATTATTTCATCTCCTGATATTCGTCAAGTGTGAGCGAACCCTCTGAATTATATGCCCTGATAAGAGCGTCCTTGCTGGTGAATTTCTCGGAATATCCGCCTTTTCCGTCATCGATATACTTTCCGTTCCAGAGTCCGAAGAATGACCACACAGCATTGTCACGGAATGCGCTGTCAATATCGGGAACACTTCCGCACTCGCTTATGCCGAGCAGTTTGTCATCGCCCACAAATTTCTTCATAGCGGCGAAAGACTCGAAATATCGGCTTCCATAGTCCTTTGCATCGTTGATATAGAGGTCGGCGGAGGCAATATCGAAGGTGCTCTTGTCGGGCATAGTCTCAGCGCTCTGACCGTTCCACACCCATATGAGGTTGTCCAGTCCGCAAAGCACGGTCATACGCCTGTACATCAGCTCCCAGAGCCATTTGTATGCCCATGCGCCGTCAGCCCCCCACCAGTACCAGTCACCGCTTCCCTCGGGGATAGGTCTCCACATGAGGGGAATGCCCTGTTCCTGCAATTTTCCGAGCTTTTCAGCCATGCTGTCGATGTCGAGGATGAGCCTGTAGCACTCCTCTGAAACAGCCCCGTCGTTATAGAGTCCACGTATCTCGTCCTGTGTCAGCTCTGCGATGTCCATATCCGTCACGGCATTTGCAAGCGAAAAATCGGTATCTTTCTTATACACGCCGCTTTTTGTGCCGGACGGTGCATTCCAGAACCAGCTTACAAAGGCGATACCGCCGTTTTTATACCATTCAGCGGCAGCATCTGCATCTTCATTCAGACCGTCGTCGAAAATATTCAGTTCGGAAAAGCGGATAACAGGCTTTTGTCCCGTAGTATGGTAGATAAGCTCGATATCGGCATTATCTCCGTCAGCCGCATACTGACCTGTGATGACGTATTTACCGTAGTTTTTGTTCAGGAATTTCATGATATCCTGCGCCGATTTAGCGGCATTTTCGTTGACTGCGGCATTTTTTGCCGTACTGTCGGACTTTTCGAGAGCCGTACTGTTGGTGACTTTGAGGTAATCCACGGAAATTTCGCCGTTTTTCGGACGGAGCGTGATATCAGCCGTGCCCTTGCCGAGGAAAATTCCGTGAACGGTCGTGAAGGTAAATTCGCCGCCGTCCTTAGTGGTGAACTCTGCAAGAACGCTGCCGCCCATGAGCACTTCACAGTCAGCCGCAGTATCGGAGGCAATGCTGAAAGAGAGGTCATAGTGCTGATTTGAGGGGATATCGACTCTGAAAGTCAGCGATGTTTTACCCTCGGTGCCGAAGCCCGTAACGTAGCCGTCGCCGCTGAAAACGTCGTAGTCATAGGCGATACGCAGACTGTCTTTCAGCTCGGAGTATTCAGCCTCGCAGAGGACTCCGGACTCTTTCTGTTCGATTTTCGGGTATTTTACGGGGACTTCGGGGAAGGTCTCAACGGGAGCTGTAGTGACCTCGGTTGTGGTGGGAAGGTTCTCCACGGAGCTATCCACGGAGCTTTCCTTATCGTTTTTCTTGTTGGAATTGCAGGCAGTCGTCACGCATAAAGCCGCCATGACCGCAAGCAATCCTGCGATATATTTTTTCACTTATTTTTCCTCCGTCAGCATTAAAATTTCATATTTCGGTAACGATAGGTGTTCACCAAAGGTGGATTTTTCGTCTATGTTATTCTTTTCGGAAACGTCAGTTGTTCACTAAAGGTGGATTTTTTCGTTCTATGTTTTTCTTTACATTGCTGTCAGTTGTTCTGCTCCCCGTTATGCAAAGGGACAACCTCACGGAGGGGGGGAGAACGAT
>JAKSQT010000024.1 GCA_024403995.1 Ruminococcus sp. | reverse complement strand
TTCGTGCTGCCTCGGCAGTCTTACCGCTTTCCTTCGGGCTGTCCCCTGACGACTTATTTATTATAGCACACTGTTAGTCATTTGTCAAACAGAAGAAAATCACGGTTTGTCCTCTTTTTTTGTGTAAATTCGACACCATGTTCATTTTAAGCCGGATAGTAGAAACTTTATGGTAAAAATGACAGCTAATCCTGCCATTGCGCCCATTATAATAATGTTTTTCTTCAATTCTTCCTCAAATTCAAAGCGTTCAGGCTTGTTTTTATCATAATAGACCGCTTTTACCGTGCCAATTTCAAAAGGCTGTGTATATCCTGCACTGTCGTCGGCATCTATCATTTGTCCATTTGCACAATAGCGCATTGTATGTATGTGGGTACCCTTTTTCACCTCTCGAACCGTAACGACTTCCGCATCTGTCCTCACGCCGTTCTTTTTCAGCAGAATGAGCCTCAGCATATATACCGCCGATGCAACGGCAATAACCGCACCTATTCCGCTCCATATCAAATCTTTCATTCTATCACCTCATACTTTTTATATTTTAAGTATATCATATTTTTCTTCTGATAGCAATATAATTGCAAGTCTTAATGATGCCGGTAATGCCAAGGCGTTTCCTACTTTATTTGTTTTATCATATTATTTACTTGTATTAATCCGTAGGGGGGCGCATTCTGACGTTTTGCGACTATAATTCTACACCATACAAAACAAAAAAACGGACACCCGAAGATGTCCGTTTTATTCTTATGCCATTAATTTTACCATGACAGCCTTCTGAGCATGGAGTCTGTTCTCTGCTTCCTCGAAAATTTCCTTAGCGTGAGCCTCGAATACCTTTTCGGTTATCTCCTCCTCACGATGTGCAGGGAGACAGTGGAGCACGATAGCATCGCCCTTAGCCTCAGCCATAAGCTCGTCGTTTATCTGGTAGCCTGCGAAAGCAAGTTTTCTCTTTTCAGCTTCGCCCTCCTGACCCATGGAAGCCCATACGTCAGTTATAAGTACATCGGCATTTTTAGCTGCAAGTTTCGGAACATTTGTCATCTCGAACTTTTCGCCGTATTCCTTTGCGAAATCGAGAATGACCTTTGGCGGCTGATAGTCGTCAGGACAAGCTATTGAAACTGACATACCGACCTTGAGACAGCCTACGATAAGGGAATTAGCCATATTATTGCCGTCACCGATAAAGCACATTTTGAGTCCCTCGAATGAGCCTTTGAACTCACGGATAGTCATGAGGTCAGCAAGTACCTGACATGGGTGACAGAAATCAGTAAGACCGTTGATTATCGGAATACCGCCGAATTCAGCAAGAGCCTCAACTTCGCTCTGCTCAAATGTTCTTATCATAATACCGTCGAGGTAACGTGAAAGAACTCTTGCAGTATCCTGAACAGGTTCTCCTCTGCCTATCTGAAGGTCATTTGAGGAGAGGAACAGCGGATAGCCGCCGAGCTGATACATACCTGTTTCAAAAGAAACTCGTGTTCTTGTTGAAGCCTTCTGGAAGATCATTCCGAGAGTCTTGCCCTGAAGGCGTGGATGCGGAATGCCATGCTTCAATTCGTATTTAAGCTGATCGGCAAGGTTGAGTATATCAATTATCTCCTCCGTGCTGAGATCGAGCATTTTAAGTAAGTGTTTCATATTATTTATCCTTTCAGGGTGTTTGAATATCCTTATTGAACTCGCCGAATGCTTTGTCAACTGCAACTGCAAACAGGATCACATAGTCATCAAAATACTTATTATCGATACTGAGATCGTAAACGAGGTCGCCTGTAACACTTTCTTTGGTATAGATATGACCTACATTTTGCTTATTTACGATAATTTCAAAATTCTTTCTGTCCTTGCTCACAAGCTCATAGGTTATGGTCTTGTTCTTGCAGACAAGTGTAGGATCAAGAAAAAGGGACTTGCACTCAATTCTCATAAATGTATTGTCATTGAGAATAATAGTAAATGCAGGCTTCTTGTCATTGACTATCTGACCGAAAGTATAAAGGTTATAGTTTACTTTGTCAAAAAGGTCATACTTAGAGCCAAAATTTCTTTTTCTTACGCTGTATAGTGTTTTGTTGTTGCTGTCATTTGCGATATATCTTGCGCCCGGCTTTGGTAAAATTGTGAAATCCATATTTATCCCTCCATAACCTTAATAAGTATATTCAGACCTTCGTCCAGTTCGTCATACGTTATAGTGAGAGGAGGAAGCAGTCTGACTTTTTCTTTTGCCGTAAGAACAAGCAGTCCGTTATCGAGGGCCTTCTGTGCGATATCATGGGCATCCTTTGATTTGAGAGTAATGCCTATCATAAGACCGATACCGCTCATGCCTGCGACTTCGCTGCATTTTTCAAGCTTAGACTTTATATATTCTGCTTTTTTGCAAACCTCATCAAGGAATCCGTCGCTGTTAACTCTGTCGAGAACTGCGAGACCGCCTGCACAGGCTATCGGGTTGCCTCCGAAAGTAGAACCGTGAGTACCTGCGGTGAAAACGCCGCTGCACTTCTTATCAGCAAGGCACGCACCCATAGGAATGCCGCCTGCGATACCCTTTGCGAGGGTAGTAATATTGGCTTTTTTGCCGAAATTATCTCCTGCGAGGAATTTGCCTGTACGTCCGACACCTGTCTGGACTTCATCGGCGATAACGAGAACGTCTTTTTCCTCACAAAGCTTGTAAAGCGCATCAACATAATCCTTATCAAGGACATTGACTCCGCCCTCGCCCTGAATATATTCGATCATGACTGCACAGACAGTATCATCGAGCTTGGCTTTCAGGTCATCGATATTGTTAGCTTCTGCGTTAATAAATCCCTCTAAGAACGGGAAGAAATAGTTATGAAAAACATCCTGACCTGTAGCAGACAGAGTAGCGATAGTTCTTCCGTGGAAAGAATTGACCAGAGTAATTATGTTGTGACGGCCCTTTCCGTACTTATCAAAGCTGTATTTTCTTGCGAGCTTAATAGCACACTCATTAGCCTCAGCGCCGCTGTTGCCGAAGAATACATTTTCATATCCTGCGGTTTCACAGAGCTTTTCGGCGAAATCCGCCTGAACTGCGGTATAGTAATAGTTTGAGCTGTGCTGGAGAGTTTTTACCTGAGCGCATACTGCGTCAGCCCATTTGTCATCACAGTAACCGAGGGAATTGGTACCGATACCGCTTCCGAAGTCGATATACTCCTTACCGTTTTCATCTTTACAGCGTCTGTTTTTACCCTGTTCCATAACGAGAGGATAGCGTCCATAGGACTGCATAACATGATTATTGAATTTGTCTATAGTGCTCATTTTTCATCTTCCTCCTTGGGCAGACACTTATCAGTAATATCATTGTATTTATTTATTATACATCTTTACGGTACTAAAAATCAACCACATGAGCGGCATTTCAGGTAAACTTTTTGTATACTTGTTAATTAATCAAACAAACTGTGTACCAATGCCTTCGTTTGAGAGTATCTCAATAAGGATAGAATGAGGTACTCTGCCGTCGATAATAACGGTCTTGCTTACGCCACGTCTTACAGCCTCAACACAGCAGTCTATCTTAGGAATCATGCCGCCTGAGATGATGCCCTGTCTCTTTAAGAACGGAACTTCGCTGACATTTACCTCCGGAATGAGGGTTGACGGATCGTCCTTGTCACGAAGAAGACCTGCGATATCTGTCATGAGAATGAGATTCTCTGCGCCAAGTTCTGCGGCAATTCTTGCGGCGGCTGTATCTGCGTTTATATTATATGTATTTCCCTGTTCATCTGTTGCAACTGTTGCGATAACAGGAACATTTCCGTTTTCAAGAGCATCGAGGATAGGCTTTGTGTTGACCTTTGTTATCTCGCCTACCCAGCCCAAGTCCTGACCGTCCTCGGTAGTTTTCTTTTCAGCCATGAGCATTTCGCCGTCAATTCCGCAAAGACCTACGGCACTGCCCTTATGCTGAGCAAGGAGCTGAACAAGTTCCTTGTTGACCTTGCCTGCGAGAACCATTTTTACAACGTCAACGGTAGCATCATCTGTATAGCGCAGACCATTTACGAAACGGCTTTCGATATTGAGTTTTTTGAGCATATCGTTTATCTCAGGGCCGCCGCCGTGAACGAGAACAACCTTGACACCGACCAGTGAGAGCAGAACGATATCATTCATTACCGCATCTTTCAGCTCTTTGTTTGTCATGGCATTTCCGCCGTATTTTACAACAAGAATCTTATTGTTGTATTTCTGAATGTAGGGAAGTGCGTCTATGAGCACCTGAGATTTGTCATTATTTGAGATTTTATCCATTTTAATACACTCCAGTATTATTAATAATTTGACGAAAAATTTTCGTTGGTCAAGCCGAGGCGTACAACTGCGGATAGTCCGTAAAGCATTGCTTCACTTGCTTTACTGCTTTTTAAGGGGACTCTGTCCCCCGCATTATTCGCCTTCGGCGTTTTTATTTTTAATTGATAATATACCAAACTCCTTTTCCGCATCATCAATCGCATAAAAACCGTATTTCACATCATCTATGACAAAGGTCACACAGCCGATACCGTTTTTTCCGCTGTAAACCTTCACATCTTCAAGCTGTTCACGCTGAAAAACACGCATCTTTCCGTCTGAACTGCCGATCGTCACAGCTTTGTCCGTAATGGCATAGAACATAGTCACTTTGCGGCGTGTTTTGAGATACAGCACAAAAACTGCCGCCCAGCAAGGCAATGTCACAACAGCTTTCCAGCCTGCAAGGGCAATAAATGCAACTGTCGCAATGACAAGCGGTATGAGCAGTGAATAGCAAATAGTCCTGTATACGGCTATTTCAGGAGTATCCGGCACTCTTGAAAATCTGTCAGCGCCCTTGCACTCCTCACCGCACCACAGCAGTTCTCCGCTGTCTGCGGCATTATTTCTGAATTCTTCAATATTCATCAGCTTCTGTAATCGCCGTTTATCTTAACGTAATCATATGTGAGGTCACAGCCCCATGCACAAGCCGATTTACCGCCATCTCCGAGGCTTATCACGATATCGATGACATCTTCACTGAGAATCTTTTTCGCATCTTCCTCAGAGAACGGAACGCCTGCGCCGTTTTTGCAGACTTCTATAGTGCCCTGTTCAGAACCTATAGTCACGCCGACTTTGTTTATATCGAAATCAGCATCGGCATAGCCTACTGCACAGAGTATCCTGCCCCAGTTGGCATCTTCTCCGAACATTGCCGCTTTGAAAAGATTTGACGTAATGACCGATTTTGCAACGGTCTCGGCTGTTTTTTCGGTATCAGCACCGCATACGGCACATTCTATCAGCTTTGTTGCGCCCTCGCCGTCACGAGCCATCATTCTTGCAAGGTTCAGCATGACCGCATAGAGAGCATTCTCAAACATATCGAAATCCACGCCCTCTTTAGTGACAGGCTTGTTCTGCGCCTTGCCCGATGCCATAATGCATACCATATCATTTGTCGATGTATCGCCGTCAACGCTCACACGGTTGAGAGTTATCCTCACCACGTCACTAAGCGCCCTCTGCACAAGTTCAGCGGAGATATCCGCATCAGTCGTGAGAAAAGTGAGGGTAGTCGCCATATTCGGGTGAATCATGCCGCTGCCTTTCAGCATACCGCCGAGAGTGCAGGTCTTGCCGCCCATTTCAAACTTTACAGCGATTTGTTTCGGCATTGTATCGGTAGTCATAATTGCTTCAAGCGCCCTGTCATTGCCGTCATATGCAAGTCCGTCAGCAAGCGGCTTGATGCCGTTTTCAATAGGCTCAATAGGTAAAGGCTGACCAATAACGCCCGTAGATGCAACAATAACATCATCAGTGGAAATGCCAAGCTCCTTTGCCGCAAGTTCGCACATTTTCGCCGCTTTTTCAGCGCCGTCAGCATTACAGGTATTGGCATTCACCGAATTGCAGATAACAGCCCTTGCCCTGCCGTTTTTCAGATGCTCCTTAGTCACGAGGATAGGTGCGCCCTTGACTTTGTTTGTGGTATAGACAGCGGCAGCGGCACAGATATTGTCTGCCACGATGAGCGCAAGGTCATTTTTCTTCTTGTCAGGCTCATTTCCGTTAGCCTGATTGTTAAGTCCAGATGCCTCCGCAAGCGCCTGATGCTTCAATCCGCAGCAGATACCGTTCGCACGGAAACCCTTTGCGGCACATACACCGCCGTCAGTAAATTCAATATTGTCAAACTTTTTAAGTTCCATATGAATACGCCCTTAACTTCTGTAATCAGCGTTTATCTTTACATAATCATAGGTAAGGTCACAGCCCCATGCAGTTGCCTCGGCAGTACCCTCGTTCATGTTTACGAATACTGTAACAGCGTTCTCGGAGAGTATCTTCTCGGCTTCATCTTCATCAAAAGGAACAGGTGTACCCTTGTCGAAAACGAGCATTTTGCCTGCCTTGCTCTCGAAATAGAGCTGAACGTCATTCTGGTCGAACTTTGCGCCCGAATAGCCCATAGCGCAGAGAAAACGTCCGAAATTAGCATCATGACCGTAAATTGCAGCCTTTGAAAGGTTAGAGCCTACGATCGCACGAGCCATTGTTTTAGCATCTTCCTTTGATTTTGCATTGATGATCTTTGCCTCAAAGAGGGCAGTTGCACCTTCGCCGTCACCTGCCATTTTCTTTGCAAGATGCTCACATACAAAGTAGAGAGCATCCCTGAAAATCTGATAATCTTCGCCCTTGCTCTCGATTTTCGGGTTTTCCGCAAGTCCGTTTGCAAGAATGAGGAGTGTGTCATTTGTAGAAGTATCGCCGTCAACAGTTATCATGTTGAATGTATCTGTAACGACATCTGAAAGAGCCTCCTGCAAAAGCTTCTTTTCGATGCAGAGGTCGGTTGTGACATAGCCGAGCATTGTACACATATTCGGGTGTATCATGCCTGAACCCTTGCTCATTGCGCCGAGAGTAACTGCCTTTCCGCCTATCTCGAATGAAACGGCGATCTCCTTGTTGATGGTATCAGTAGTCATGATAGCCTTTGAAGCCTCTGTACCAGCCTCGATGCCGAAAGCCTTCTTAGCCATGAGTTCCTTTGTGCCTGCAACGATTTTTGCGGTATCTATCTGCATACCGATAACGCCTGTCGAGCCTACGAGAACATTTTCAGGCACACCGCCGATAATATCAGCAACAGCCTGACCTGTAGCACGGCATATATCCATACCCTGCTGACCTGTACACGCATTGGCAATACCCGAATTTACAACAACAGCATGAACTTCCGCATCGCTGTCAGTAACAGCCTTATCCCATAAAACAGGAGCAGCCTTTACAACGTTTGTTGTGTATACGCCTGCGGAAACACACGGAGCTTCACTGTAAACAAGAGCCATGTCTGTACGTCCCTTGTACTTTATGCCTGCGGCTGTGGATGCAGCCTGAAATCCCTTTGCAGCGGTAACTCCGCCGCTTATTATATTATATCCGTTTGCCATTATCTTAACCTTCTTTTCAAAAACACTTGTGCGAAATACTGTCATTTATCGGCTGTTTACGGGCGGTCGGGGACGCCCGCCCCTACAAATAATAATGCTGAATCATAAATTGTAGGTGACGGCGTCCTCGACGTCCCCATTACCGTCAGTACATTCCCATCAGGTGTTGATTTTTTTCATATTTGCATCGAGCGTTTTGTTGCGGTAGACGAGGTCGGTACGCTCTGTAAATCCTATTTTTTCCCAGAAGGCATTGCCGTTTTCATTTTCCGCAAAAACAACAAGTACAGCTTTGGCGATACCTTCCTTTTTGAGTGCCTCCGCAGCTCTTTCAACAAGTGCGGCGGCTATGCCCTGACGGCGATAATCAGGTGAGACTGCTGTATGATAGATAAATCCACGTCTGCCGTCATGTCCTGAAATGATAACTCCGACAGCTTTTCCGCCGTCCTCTGCGATAAAGCACGTTTCAGGATTGCGTTTCAGATAGCGTTCAATACCCTCACGGGAGTCATCTATGCTGTTCAGTCCCATGCCTTTGCACGAAAGCCACAGCGCATAGACCTGTTCGTAATCGTCAATTGTCATGATCCTGATATCCATGCCTTACCTCCGTCGTTATTATACTAAACCTGTAGTCTCCTCAATGCCCATCATGATATTGAGACACTGTACAGCCGCACCGCTTGCGCCCTTGCCGAGATTGTCAAGGCGTGAGCAGAGAAGTATCTGCTCGTCATTGCCGAATACAAATATCTGCATTTTGTTCAGTCCGCTGAGAGTATTTGATGCAAGGAAGAATGTCTTCTGCTCGTCTGCTGACATGAGCGGCATTACCTCAACGAGCTTTGCGCCCTCATAGTGCTTGGCATACATTTCGTGTACCTTTTCTGCGGTCACGCTCTTGCCGAGCATTCTTGTCTGGAGCGGTACGCTTACTACCATTCCACTGAAATAATCGCAGATTATCGGGTTGAACATAGGTGTGAAGTCAAGTCCTGAAATAGCCTTCATTTCGGGGAGATGCTTATGCTGCTGTGAGAGTGCGTACTGGCGTGGGCTGTTGAATTCTTCGGGCTTTTCGTCGCCCTCATAAACAGCGATAGCCTTTTTGCCTGCACCGCTGTAGCCTGATGTTGCATATGCAAAAACAGGAAAATCAGACGGAATGATGCCGTTCTTCACAAGCGGATAAACTATTGAATTGAAGCCGCTTGCATAGCATCCGGGAACTGCAACTCTGTTTGATGTCTTTATCTTTTCTCTGTGCTCGGCTGAAAGTTCAGGAAAACCGTATGCCCAGTCAGGATTTGTACGGTGAGCCGTTGAAGCATCGATAACTCTCACATGGTCATTATCCACAAAGGAGACTGCTTCCTTTGCTGCTGCATCCGGCAGACACAGGAATGTATAGTCCGACATATTTATAAGTCTTGCTCTTTCTGCTGGATCCTTACGCAGTTCCTCGCTTATGCGGAGAAGCTCGATATCGTTTCTTCCCTCGAAACGCTCAAGTATCTTCAGACCTGTTGTACCTTCCTGACCATCAATATATATTTTAACTGACATATTTCAGCCCTCCGTTATCACAGTTATTTTTTCTTCTTTTTTGAAGTTTTTCTCTCATATTTTGCCCTTTTCGGGTCTTTTATGTCTGACATATCGTCCTTGAACGAATGCCACACGCTTATACCAAGTGTGACGATGATGATGAATGCCGCCCACAGGATATGCGCTTTGGCTATCACTGCGACCCACAGTCCCATAACAAGCTCACCGAGCATCCATATAACGCCCATGAGTACCGTCAGACCAATAGTAAAAACAACGTCTTTTTTGCTCATATCAGAGACCTAACGCCTTCTCAGCAAGGGCTATCTGCTCCTTTACTGCATCAGGCGACGGGCCGCCTTCGGATTTTCTCTCACGGACACAGGTATCAAGGCTTATTGCCTCGTAAACGTCCTCTGCAAAGAGGTCTGTCATCTTCTTGTATTCTTCAAGCGGCAGTGTTTCGAGGACTACGCCTTTTTCGATGCACTGTGCAACGAGAGTACCTGTTATCTTGTACGCATCACGGAAAGGCATACCCTTCTTTACAAGGTAGTCAGCACAGTCCGTAGCATTTATGAAGCCCTTTGCGGCGGCATTTCTCATGTTGTCTTTGAGTACACGCATGGTAGCGAGCATAGGAGTGAATGTCTTGACGCAGAGCTTTACATTGTCAACAGCATCGAATATAGCCTCCTTGTCCTCCTGCATATCCTTGTTGTACGCAAGCGGAATGCCCTTCATCATGGTGAGGAGAGTTACGAGGTCGCCGTTCACTCTGCCTGTCTTGCCACGGATAAGCTCCGTAACGTCAGGGTTTTTCTTCTGCGGCATGATGGATGAACCTGTTGCAAATGCATCATCAAGCTCTACAAATTTGAATTCCCATGAGCACCACATGATTATTTCCTCGGAAAAACGTGAGAGATGTGTCATGAGGAGTGAAAGCGCACTGCAAAGCTCAACGCAGTAGTCACGGTCAGCAACGCCGTCAAGGCTGTTCGGCATTGGTGCTGTGAAACCAAGGAGTTCGGCAGTCTGCCTGCGGTTAGTCTTATATGTTGTACCTGCAAGAGCACCGCTTCCGAGAGGACAGTAATTCATGCGCTTTGCGGCATCGTCAAGTCTTTCCATATCACGAAGGAGCATCCAGACATAAGCCATGAGATGATGTGCAAGGGTGATAGGCTGTGCTCTCTGGAGATGAGTATATCCCGGCATTATGGTCTCGGTGTGGTCTTTTGCCATTTTCACGAGAGTAACAGCAAGCTCCTTTACCATGCCTTTTATCTCTGCGATTTCGTCACGGAGATAGAGGCGGAGGTCAACTGCGACCTGATCGTTTCTTGAACGTGATGTATGAAGTCTCTTTCCGACATCACCGAGGCGCTTTGTGAGTTCAGCCTCAACGAACATATGGATATCCTCTGCATTCGGGTCAAGTTCAAGCTTGCCGCTGTCGATGTCAGCGAGTATCTCTTTGAGTCCGCCGATAATTTCAAGGCTGTCCTCCTTAGTGATTATTCCGCAGTCTCCCAGCATAGTAGCGTGGGCGATACTGCCCTGTATATCGTGACGGTACATTCTGCCGTCAAAGGCTATTGAAGAATTGAAAGCATTGACACCAGCATCGACCTGCTTTGAAAATCTTCCTGCCCACATCATATCTGCCATAGTGTTTTACTCCTTTGTGAAAAAATCATTTTTTGTCCTTATAAGCATATCCGGAATTGATAGGCGGTGCAGTAACTGAAACATACACAAATTCTTCGGTTCCGTCATTCAGCAGACCATGCACATCCTTATCGGCATTAAGTATTTTCCTGTGCATCGGCTTCAACAGAACAGGTTATAATTACCTCATTCGTGCCGTTTTCATAAACTTCCGTCGGTTCATATGCCCATAGGTCAGTGCCGTATACTGCCCATATCTCGCCTTCGTCATTCCGCCATGTGTTTTCTTCAAGTACGCCCATTACTGCCTTTTCGTCAGATGATGTACCCTCACCGTAAGCGGCTGTGACCTGTTCTTTTATGGAAGCATAGGCATTTTTCAGCTCATCTTCGGTATACGGGAAGGTATGGTTTTCAAAATCACCCTTCTGACCGAAATGATAGCCGTATGTCACAAGCTTATTGGTATCAAGGCTGAATTCAAAACACATATAGCCTTCAAGCCCTGTGCCGAATGTCTTATCCGTACAGCAGTAGTCATACTCAACAGTATTATGATACGTGTCATCCTGATTCATGCTGTCATATTCCTTACCGACTGCATCAAAGACTTCATCGGCGGTCATGCCTATTTTTATGCCGTCAATAATTGATAATCCCTTGTCTGATTCTGATTTTTCATCTGAAACGGAACTGCTGTCAGTTTTTTTGTCACAGCCTGTCATGAGCATCATAGCAGACAGCATAACGGCTAAACAGCCTGATACAGCCTTTTTCATGTGATACCTCCGTGCTTTTATCATTGCGGCAATAATATTGTCGGGCAAGCCCGTTTTTTATATTGCCTTAAATCACAACAGGCAGGAGAAATCCGCCCCCCTGCCTGTTAAAATATCATAATTGATTACTTATTGTTGCGCTTCTGGTCAAGCTTTGCTCTTACCTTTATCGGGAGACCAAAGAGATTGATGAATCCTGCGCTGTCCTTCTGGTCGTAAACCTCATCCTCATCGAATGTAGCAACTTCTTCATCATAAAGTGTGTATGGTGAAGTTACGCCTGCGTTGATGATGTTGCCCTTGTAGAGCTTGAGTCTTACGTCACCTGTAACAGTCTTCTGTGTCTCGGTAACGAATGCGCTCATAGCCTCACGGAGAGGTGTGTACCACTGACCGTTGTATACGATGTCAGCAAACTTGATGCCGAGGTACTGCTTAATTCTTGCAGTTTCCTTGTCGAGGCAGATTGTTTCGAGAACTTCATGAGCGTGGTAGAGGATAGCGCCGCCGGGAGTTTCGTATACGCCTCTTGACTTCATACCAACGAGACGGTTTTCAACGAGGTCAGCAAGACCGATACCGTTTTCGCCGCCGAGCTTGTTGAGGGCAGATACCATCTCAACGCCGTTGAGTGTCTTGCCGTCGAGCATTGTAGGAACGCCCTTTTCAAAGTGGATAGTGATATATGTAGGCTTGTCAGGAGCATCGATAGGTGAAACGCCAAGCTCAAGGAAGCCCTTCTTTTCATACTGCGGCTCGTTTGCAGGATCTTCGAGGTCGAGACCTTCGTGTGAAAGGTGCCAGATGTTCTTGTCCTTTGAGTAGTTTGTCTCTCTGTTGATCTTGAGAGGGATATTGTGAGCCTCAGCGTAGTCAATTTCCTGATCTCTTGACTTGAGGTCCCATTCTCTCCAAGGAGCGATGATGTGCATATCAGGTGCGAAAGCCTTGATAGCAAGCTCAAATCTTACCTGATCGTTGCCCTTGCCTGTACAGCCGTGGCAGATAGCATCTGCACCCTCAGCAAGAGCGATCTCAGCGATTCTCTTTGCGATGATAGGACGTGCGAAAGATGTACCGAGCATATATCTGTTTTCATAGATTGCGCCAGCCTGAACTGTAGGATAAACGTAATCCTGAATGAATTCTTCCTTTAAGTCAGCGATGATGAGCTTTGAAGCGCCTGTCTTGATAGCCTTTTCTTCAAGACCGTCAAGCTCTGTGCCCTGTCCTACGTCACCTGAAACAGCGATGACCTCGCAGTTATTGTAGTTTTCCTTTAACCACGGGATAATGATTGATGTATCAAGTCCGCCTGAGTATGCAAGAACGACTTTTTTGATTTCCTTAGCCATGATAATTACCTCCTGAATATGAACGCTGTTGTTTCAGCGAAAATTAACTTTACTCAACGGCAGATGTGCCGTATGAATAATATTATACACCGCTTACAGATAATGTCAAGGGATTTTGAATAAATATTCATTTTTTTATGATATATTCCCGTTTTAGTGAATATTTTTCAAATTAAATTTTTTGCAAAATGCCGTACCTACGGCAAATTCGGGAGTTTTCCCTCTTATGCCCATGTCAGTCTAAAAAAGGTGTTGATTTTTACTGAGTTTTGTACGAAATTACGATTTTATTTCAAAATTGTGGTTTTTACTTGATATTTTCCGATATTCTGCTTATAATAATAATATGTAAATCCGCATATAACGGCAAATTATACTCTCGCTGCGGATAATTTTTTCTCAATGGAGGCTCATTATCAATGGGAAACAGAACTAAAAGCGGTACAAAGATCACTATTCTCGGCGCCGGAAATGTTGGCGCATCTGTTGCTTATACATTTGCCGTTGCAGGAACCTGCTCGGACGTTGTTCTCGTAGATATCAACAAGGCTAAAGCCAAGGGCGAAGCTATGGATATCCGTCAGGGCGTTTCCTTCGGTCACAATGTTGAAGTTTATGACGGCGGCTATGAAGATGCAAAGGACTCTGATATCGTTGTTGTTACTCTCGGTATTGCAAGAAAACCCGGTCAGACACGTCTTGACCTCGCTCAGACAAATGTAAACATCATCAAGGAAGTTATGCCGCAGGTCGCAAAGTATGCTCCTGATGCAATTTATGTTGTTGTAAGCAACCCCGTTGATGTTCTTACATATACTATTCTCAAATGCACAAACCTCTCGCCTAAGCAGGTTATCGGTTCAGGTACTGCCCTCGATACCTCACGTCTGCGTTCAAGCATCGCTGACCACGTTGGTCTCAGCCCTAACAGCATCCACGCTTACGTTTTCGGTGAACACGGCGATTCCTCATTCATTCCGTGGTCTATCACAAATATCGCAGGCGTTCCTATGGACGAATACTGCGCTGATCAGGAACACGCTGACATCAACAAGGACGAAATAATCGAAGAAGTTCGTGCCGCAGGTGCAGAAGTTATCAAGAGAAAGGGCGCTACTTTCTATGCTATCGCTATGTCTGTAAACAAGATCTGCGACAGCATTCTCCGTGACTCAAAGAATATCATCACAGTTTCTACACTTATCAATGATAAATACGGCATCAATGACGTTTGCCTCAGCCTGCCGTGCGTTATCGGAAGCAACGGTATCGAAAAGGAAGTTTCTCCAAGCATGACAGACGAAGAAATGGAAAAGCTCCGCAACAGTGCTGCTGCTCTCAGAAGCGTTCTCGATCAGATAGTATTTTGATTTACCGAAAGGAAGTTTACTTAATATGAATTATGCAGAAGAATCACTCAAAAAGCACAAGGAATGGCAGGGTAAGATAGAAGTTATCTGCCGTGCTCCCCTTGAAACTAGAGAAGACCTTTCACTCGCATATACACCGGGTGTTGCTCAGCCATGTCTCGAGATCCAGAAGGATGTTGACAAGAGCTATGAGCTTACACGCCGCTCAAACCTCGTTGCAGTAGTTACTGACGGTACTGCTGTTCTCGGTCTCGGTGATATCGGCCCTGAGGCTGGTATGCCTGTTATGGAAGGCAAATGTGCATTATTCAAGGCTTTCGGCGACGTTGATGCTATTCCGCTCTGCGTTCGTTCAAAGGAAGTTTCTGACATCGTTAATACTGTTAAGCTTCTTGCAGGCTCTTTCGGCGGCGTAAACCTCGAAGATATCTCTGCTCCAAGATGCTTTGAAATTGAAAAGCAGCTCAAAGAATGCTGCGATATCCCGATCTTCCACGATGACCAGCACGGTACAGCAGTTGTAACTCTCGCTGCTATGCTCAACGCTCTCAAAGTTGTAAACAAGAAGATCGACGAAATCAGAGTTGTTACAAGCGGTGCAGGCGCTGCAGGTATCGCTATCATCAAGCTCCTCATCTCTATGGGACTTAAAGACGTTGTTCTCTGCGACAGAAACGGTGCTATCTATAAGGGCCGTCCCGAGGGCATGAACCCGATGAAGAACGAAATGGCTGAGATCACTAACCAGCAGATGAGAAAGGGCAGCCTTGAAGAAGTTATCAAGGGCGCTGACGTATTTATCGGCGTTTCAGCTCCGGGCTGCGTAACTCCTGAAATGGTAAAGAGCATGGCTAAGGATCCTATCATCTTCCCAATGGCTAACCCTACTCCTGAGATTATGCCTGATGTTGCTAAGGAGGCAGGCGCTGCTGTTGTTGGTACAGGAAGAAGTGACTTCCCGAACCAGATCAACAACGTTCTCGCATTCCCTGGTATCTTCCGTGGTGCTCTTGATGTTCGTGCAAGCGATATCAACGATGCTATGAAGATCGCTGCTGCAAAGGCTATTGCTTCATTCGTTACTGACGATAAGCTTTCTGCTGATTACATCATCCCAAGCGCTCTCGATAAGACTGTTGCTCAGGCTGTTGCAAAGGCTGTTGCTCAGGCTGCTCGTGATACAGGTGTTGCAAGATTATAATTAGTATGATAAATGATTAAATGCCCTTGCAGATACGCAAATCATAGATTTGCTTCCTGCATATCGGGCAATTATATCACAAAATCATAGATTTTATGATATAATTAAGCCGTGAGAGATTTTTCTCTCACGGTTTTGTTTTTATGTAGGGGCATATGAATTATCAGCATATCTATAAAATTGTAGAGGCTTTTCATGCAAGGAAAAGGGAGCACGAGGGCGTGCTCCCCTACAAGTTCGGTCGTTGTTTCTGCTTTGTAGGGGATGCCGCCCTCGGCATCCCACCAGAACCCCCACAGTGTCGGGCTTCGCCCGTTTTATATTTTATTTTTTTAGGAGAATTGCTATGAGCTTAAACGATACACCTTCCTCAGAAAGAATACACATCGGCTTTTTCGGTCAGCGAAATGCAGGCAAATCCAGCCTTGTCAATGCTGTCACAGGTCAGACTTTATCCGTTGTTTCCGACGTAAAAGGCACTACCACCGACCCTGTCACAAAGGCTATGGAGATACTCCCACTCGGCCCCGTTGTCATTATCGATACCCCAGGCTTTGATGATGAAGGCACTCTCGGCGAAATGCGTGTACAGAAAACAAAGCAGATACTCAACCATACCGATATCGCCGTCCTCGTTGTGGACAACTCCACAGGCATTTCAGACTGCGACCGCCAGCTTATCGGCATATTCAACGAGAAGAACATTCCGTTCATCACAGTCTATAATAAATGCGATATATCGCCGAAAACCAACTGCGCCGCTAATGAGATAGCCGTCAGCGCTGTGAACAGGACAAATATCCGTGAACTGAAAGAGCTGCTCGCTTCATTTGCACGAAACAGCGGCGATGAAAAAATGCTGGTCGGCGATATGCTCTCAGAGGGCGATATTGTCGTGCTCGTCACTCCGATAGACAGCTCTGCACCGAAAGGACGCATGATACTGCCGCAAGTCCAGACCATCCGTGACATTCTCGATGCGAATGCAATGCCCGTTGTCACAAAAGAAACTCAGCTTGCCGAAACTCTGCAAAAGCTCGCTGTCAAGCCTAAAATGGTCATAACCGACAGTCAGGCTTTCGGCATAGTCAGCAAAATCGTTCCGCAGGATATCCCTCTTACATCGTTCTCGATCCTCATGGCTCGCTACAAGGGATTTCTCGAAACTGCCGTGAAGGGTGCGGCGGCTATCGGCTCACTGCAAAACGGCGACAAAATTCTCATCTCGGAAGGCTGTACCCATCACCGTCAGTGCGGAGATATCGGCAGTGTCAAGCTCCCGATGCTTCTTGAAAAGACTACGGGCAAAAAGCTGAAAATCGCCCTTTCGTCAGGCAATGAGTTCCCCGATGACCTCACGCAGTACAGCCTTGTTATCCACTGCGGCGGATGTATGCTGAATGAGCGTGAGATGGTCAGCCGCAGGAAAAAAGCCGAAAATCAGGGCATTCCGTTCACAAACTACGGTACGGCTATTGCCTGCATGAACGGCATATTAAAGCGCAGTCTCAGCCTTTTCCCCGATATTGCAAAGCTTATAAAGCAATGAATAATTATTCATTTTATTATGCATAAAAATAGTGAGGTGATGCAATGAAAAAACGTCTGCCCTATATTATATTTTTCATTCTGCTTTTTGCAGTCGAAACGCTGATCGCACTGTTTGTCCATGATGACTTTGTGCGCCCGTATATCGGCGATGTCATTGTCGTATGGGTAGTTTACTGTGCCGTGCAGATCATCCTCGCACAGCGTTTCAGTTCATATGCCGTTGCTTTCGGTGTTATGATATTTGCGTTTCTTGTGGAATTTCTGCAAAAAATGCGTATAGTTGATGTTCTCGGCATAGACAGCCCGATACTCCGTACAATTATCGGCACAAGCTATGCGAACGCCGACCTTATCTGCTATTCCGCAGGTACTGCCGTGACTTTACTTGGAATATTCATCTATAACCGCATAAACAAAAAATCTGCTCAATAAACAAAACTGCCCCGAAAACGCTTCGGGGCATTATTTTTATTCGATTACAAAGCAATCATCAAACATATTTCCGTCAAGGTCAAAGATGCCGGCATAGTATCCTACATATTTATTCTGTTTATCAAACATTTCATAGCATATTTCTATATAATCCATTTTTTCACCGTTTCTCTCTAAATGTTCGGATATACAGTAGGCTGTCGAACGCAAGGTGATACTTACAGACGTTTCATCAACTAATCCATGTTTTGCGGCTTCTTCCGCACTATCGGCAAGATAACCTTTATAGCTCTCCCAGAACGAATCGTATGTAACGTCTGTCAGATTATATTCAGAAATAATTTTTGTAAGCTGTTCTTTCATCGTCATAAGTCATACACTCCTTTACAATATACTTCTTAAGGCAACACCGCACAAAGATTGTGCGGCAGAAAATTCATGATTCAGATTATGTTCATTTTCCATTTTCAATAATTATATCACACCGTCCCCGCATTGTCAACAAAAAAGCCACAGTATTCCGTGAAATACCATGGCTGAATTGTTCTCATTATAATGCTGCATCCCATGCTATATTTCAAGTCCGAAGCTTATCGAAAGCGCTGTGTTGACCTTATTCATGGAATTGAGGTCAAGCTCTCCCATTTTGTCTTTAAGGCGGCGCTTGTCAAGTGTACGTATCTGCTCAAGAAGCACGATGCTGTCCTTTGCAAGTCCGCATTTATCGGCACGTACCTCAATATGTGTAGGCAGATGCGTCTTGTCACGCTGACTTGTGATAGCCGCCGCTATAACAGTCGGGCTGTGTTTGTTCCCGATATCGTTCTGAACAATAAGTACAGGTCTGATGCCTCCCTGTTCCGAGCCTACGACGGGACTGAGGTCGGCATAATATATTTCTCCACGTTTAACAGGCATAATCAAAGTCTCCCGAATTAAAATTTTTCTGTCAGTAGTATTGACTTACAGCCACTTTTTATACATCAGTCTATTATATGCTGTAAGCTGATTTTCTGTTTCGGGAACGTGTATATTATGTATTTTCTGCGGAATAATAGCGACAGATATTTATTGTAATTCCGTCGGTCAAGCCGAGGATTATAACTGAGGATGCACCATATTTTTCTATGACACGAAAGGAGAACCACATGGCAGAATATATCGCACAGGGCGTTTTCAGACTCATGAACGCCGTCAGCACCGAAAGCTATGCCTCTGTTGCAGGCAAAATGGAAGGTGACGGCCCTCTCGGAAAATATTTCGATGAGATAATCGAGGACAGCCACTTCGGCAGACAGACATGGGAACAGGCAGAAAGTCAGTTTCAGCTTGAAGCCGTTTCACTTGCCATACGCAAATCAGGTCTGCAAAAGGAAAATATCGATGCAGTCTGCTCAGGCGACCTTATAAATCAGTGTATCGGCTCGGCTTACGGTCTGCGTGAACTGGAGATACCATTTCTTGGTCTTTACGGCGCTTGCTCGACCATTGCCGAGGGACTGCTCATAACCTCGCTCCTCATCGACAGCGGTGCAGTCAGGCGTACTATTGCCGTTACCTCGTCGCATTTCTCGACCGCTGAACGTCAGTTCCGCACTCCCCTTTCATACGGCGGACAGCGTACCCCGACTGCTCAGTGGACGTGTACCGCATCAGGCGCTGTCATGCTCTCAGGCGAAACAGGCGGTGTACGCATTGTCGGCGGCTGTATCGGAAAAATCGCTGATATGGGCATATCCGACATAACAAATATGGGAAGTGCAATGGCTCCTGCCGCCGCCGAGACAATAAAGCGCTATCTTGCCGCAACGGGAACATCTCCCGATGACTATGACCGCATTATCACAGGCGACCTCGGAACAGTCGGCAGTACACTTGTAAAGGAGCTTCTCATCAGACAGGGCATCGACATTTCACGTCAGCACTGCGACTGCGGCTCGATGATATTTGACAATGAAAAACAGGATACACACTGCGGCGGTTCAGGCTGTGGGTGCAGTGCAAGTGTACTGTGCGGATATTTTCTCCCACAGCTCGAAAGCGGACAGCTCCGTAATGTACTGTTTGCCGCAACAGGTGCGCTCATGTCGCCCATGTCACTTCAACAGGGCGAAACTATCCCATCTATCGCACATCTTGTTCACTTCAGAAAGGAATAGGCTATGTTTTTTGATTTAGTCAAAGCATTTTTCATTGGCGGAATAATATGTGCAGTCGGTCAGCTTTTCATCGATTTCACAAGGCTGACTCCTGCAAGGATACTCACGGGATTTGTGGTTGCAGGCGTAATTCTTTCCGCTGTGGGACTGTATCAGCCGATAGTTGATTTTGCAGGCGCTGGTGCGACCGTACCTCTCACAGGTTTCGGACATCTTCTTGCAGAGGGCGTTCGCAAAGCCGTATCCCGTGATGGATTTATCGGAGTATTCACGGGCGGACTGACGGCATCCGCAGGCGGTATAACTGCCGCACTTATTTCGGGACTTGCCGCCGCATTGCTGTTCAGGCAGAAGCGATGAAATATAATTGCCCCCGATTCTGCAATATACCGCAAAATCGGGGACTTATATCTAAATGGCACCTCTAATAACCCCTTCTGAGAAAAAACGGGTTTTTAGAGATGCCCTAAACTATATCATTCAGTATATGTAAGTCCGTATCCCTTTTCAAGCCAGCACTGGTCTGTACCTATCTGGTCAAGGGAATTGTACCACGGACTTGGCAGTTTGCCTGTAAAATCGGCATCACCGCAAAGTACATTTGCAACGCCCTGTCCCTCTGAACCCGGAAGATAACACATTACCACGCTGTCGCTCTTGTCATAGCAGTCGCCGAGAATGACCTGTCTGCCTGCAACAACACAGGTAACAACAGGCTTTCCGAGTGCATTCACTTCATCAATAGCCTTCTGATTGCCTGCAAGACCGAGTGCGCCGCAGAGTTCAAGGTCAGCCGTATCTCCTGTCCATTCTGCGTAGGACTGCTCTCCCACAACATTTATCACAACATCTGCATTTGCGGCTTCGTCAGCCTTTGTTATGACATTGATATTATGCTCTGCCGCAACCTCCTGCAAGCCCTTGAGAATTGTTGTGACACCTTTGATATTTCTTTCAGGGCTTGATGTCCAGTCAATAGTCCAGCCTCCGCACTGCACCTGTGCATTATCAGCGGCAGGGCCTGTGATATAAACGGATGTTCCCTTTTTAAGCGGCAGTACATTGTTTTCATTCTTCACCAGAACAAGACTTTCCTCAACACATTTTTCGGCAATATCCCTGTATTCCTGAGAGCCGACGTGTTCCTGTTTTGTTTCTGCATTCTCAAAGAACGGGTCATCGAAAAGACCTATCTCCTTCTTTACCTTGATGATACGTCTTACGGCATCGTCAATTCTCTCCTCGGTGATATCGCCGTTGTTTACAGCATCTATGATGATATCCATTGCATCATTGTATACATCAGGCTCCATAAGCATATCAATACCAGAATTTATAGCAGTGATTACCTGTTCCTCATAGCTCTTGTCAGGGAGATTGTGTATTGAATTCCAGTCGCTTACGATAAAGCCTTCAAATCCCATTTCTTCTTTCAGCATCATGATATACTTCTTGTTTTCGTGCATTTTCACGCCGTTGAGTGAAGCATGGCTTACCATAATAGTCTGTACGCCTGCATCTATCTGAGCCTGATAAACTTTCAGAAGCTCATTTATCTCGTCATCGGTCAGAGTTGCCTCGCCACGGTCAATAAGTCTTTCAACATATTCGCTCGTGCCGCCATTGTCAGAAGCTTCACCTGTGCCGAATTTTGCACTGCCCTCACCGAAGAAATGCTTTGTACAGGCAACAATGCCGCCGTCAATGAGTCCCTTTGTATATGAGGTGCTGAGTTTGGTTATCATTTCAAGGTCTGAGCCGTAGCATTCATAAGTCCTGCCCCATCTCGGGTCGCATGACTGTGATACAACAGGTGCAAAATTCCACGGCATATGGCATATCTTGGCTTCATCGGCAGTGATAAGTCCCACCTGATACATAAGCTCCTCGTCATTAGCCGCACCAAGTCCTATATTATGCGGAAACAGAACGGCATTCTCACAGAAATTGACACCGTGTACATCATCATTTCCGTATATCATTGGTATTCCTGTTTCAGACTCAACAGCCTGTGTCTGGAACATATCGGTCACTTCCAGCCAGTCCTCCTCGCCAAAACCTGCAATTTTGGAAAGAATACTGCCGTAGTCATATTTTGACATATTCTCATCTTCATCATCTATAAGCCAGTACATGGCAGGCTGTACCATCTGTGCGGCTTTCTGTTCAAGTGTAAGCTTTGCGACTATTTCTTCAGGTGTCATTGATGCAAACTCCGTATATCTGTATGCTGATGGTTCTGTAGTATCAGCGGCTTCGGTACTTTCAGTGCTTTCGGCTTCAGTAGTCATCTCTGTTACTGCTGATGTCGGGGCAGTCTCCTCTGAGGACTCCTCCTTTTTGCCGCATGACACGGCTGTAACGAGAAATGAAAGTGTAAGAACAAGTGAAATTGCTTTTTTCATATTTATCAGTCTCCTTAAAATGAGCATTTGCCGCACAATCTTTGTGCGGTGTTGCCTTTAAAATTAGTATTTTTCGTTGTACTGACAATAAGTGATTTTAAGCGCCTGTTTAGACGATATTTTTTCAGACTTTGTACGAATGCACAAATACTATATCATTTCATTGTGCAGATATACAAAATGCTTTTTTATTTCGTCTTATTGTTTTTCTGAAATCACTTATTATTGTTCCACCAATTAAACAATGCTGTAAACACTTGCAAAAAATTCTCTGTATCTTTCTCTTTGATAAAGGTGATCTCTGAACTTTGTTTAATTGGTGGTTTATTATTCTCCCAATCAAGGAGGCGCATGATATGAAACTGATAAGAAATATTCTGATAATTTCTTTTGTATGTATGATATTGTCAGGCTGTGAGCCGCATGGTTCTGAACCGACAAGCAGCGGAAGTGCGACTGATACCACGGAAAACATAACAGAAACTGCCGTATCGCCAACAGAAAATGAACAGGAAAACAAAACTGTTCTTCCCGTTCTGTCAATACAGACGAAAAGCACCGACGAAAATGTCATGAGCTTTATCAGCGAACCTATAGCAAAACAGGTTTCAGATGACATTGCCGCATATGAACCATCGTTCGAGCGTCCGCCTGAACCATACTATGAGGACTGCACGGTAATGCTGAAAAGTGCTGACGGCGAAACTCTGCTTCAAGCCGCCGATGCACAGGTCAAAGTCCGTGGCAACTGGACTACGCTTTATCCCAAAAAGCCGCTAAGAATAAAATTTGAAAGCAAACAAAATCTGCTTGGGCTGAATGACGGCGCCGAGTTCAAAAACTGGCTTCTGCTTGCGGAATACAAGGACGCATCCATGCTGAGGAACAAAAGCGCATTCTATGCCGCCCGTGAGATACTCTCCGAGGACGGACTGTACGCTCCCGATGCCGAATTTGTTCAGGTCGAGGTGAACGGCGAATATCAGGGTATGTATCTGCTCACGGAAATGCTCCAGACAAACAAGAACAGAGTAAATATCAATGAGCCTGAAAAGGACTATGCAGGTACGGATATCGGCTATTTTCTCGAATTTGACGGCTATTACACCAACGAGGACAAATTGCACAGCTTTCCACTTGAACTTGCGGACAATGCACCGCTTGTCCCGTATGACGGAAACGGCGGAAGCAGCAGGACGATACAGTGTATAACTCCTCCTGACAGCGACTTCCACAAGGATATCGGAATGACCATTCACAGCGATATCTATTCTCAGGAACAGCATGATTTCATCGAAAACTATGTCAACTGCGTCTATCGGATAATGTATGAAGCCGCCTATAATGACAAGGCTTTCACCTTTGATGAAGATTATTCCTCAATTTCCGAAACCACAGGGATAACTCCACGTCAGGCTGTGGAAAATGTCGTAGATATTGCGTCACTTGCGGATATGTACATCATCAGCGAACTGACCTGCGATGCGGATATTACATGGTCAAGCTTCTATATGTCTGCCGATCTCAGCGCTGACGGCAATAAAAAGCTGACATTTCAGGCACCATGGGATTTCGACTCATCAATGGGCAACCGTGACTACTGTACCGACGGACAGGGCTTTCATGCCGCAAATATCGTCCCTGACCCTGATACTTCCATTGATACGGCTAATCCGTGGCTTATGGTGCTTGCTTATGAGGAGTGGTATCAGGATATCGTGAAAAATAAATGGACACACATCTCCGACAGCGGCATTCCGGACAAAATGCTTGATATGATAAAATCAGATGCCGGAAATTTCCAGCCTGACTTTGAGCAGAATTACTCCAAATGGAATAATATCATCGTTAATTATTATTTCGCCGATGAACTTTCAGAGCCTGCAAAAAAAGTCAGCAATGAGTCTCAGGCGGCTGATTTCCTTCTTGAATGGCTCGGAAAACGCATCGATTTTCTCAATTCTCAGTGGTATATTTCACATTAAGACAATATTTAACTGGTGGAGCAATAATAAAGGCAGCATCATACAGAAATTGTACGGTGCTGCCCTTATTTTATGCTTATGATTTTTCAGTTTTTATTTTACAGGAAGCTCATCATCATCAAGAATTACACTTGTATCAGCATTGAATTTTATATTTACTTTTAATGAACCGTCAAGTGCAAGTGATGCACCGGATATCAATTTAGAATTGTTGTAAAGTCTTATTGCAGCTATTAAATCTTCATTGCCATATCCAATTTGTATATTTTCCCAATCTGATTTTGTTCCATTATAATAAACTGTTTGCAAGTAGTGACAACCACTAAAAGCACTGTTATCAATATTTTTAACACTATTAGAAAATGCAATGCTTTGAAGTCTACTATAACCAAACGCATCTCCTTCAATCTTTATAACAGAATCGGGAAGAACTACTTCTCCAAGATTACTATCACAAAAAGAATCATGTCCAATTATTACAACAGAACCAGGAACTATATATTGCATTCTGGTATTTCCTAACGGATACTTTATTAACAACGTCTGGTCTTTATTAAACAACACGCCGTCAAAGGTTGTACAGATGTCATGCCGCACACAAGCGTTAAAGCTGAAACGGCGGCAATGATTTTCTTAAAATTTAAATTCATTATTTTCATCTCCTGAAAAATTCTGACGTAATATATACGCCTTAAGGCAACACCGCACAAAGCACGTCTGACGACTTTGTGCGGTGTTGCCTAATAATATTCGCTTTTATGTGTAAAAGATAATGTGAAAAAGAGATGCATATACCCTAAAAATTTTAAGTAGCGTACAAACTCATCTTTTAGATAAAATAAAAAGCTCAGAAACAACGTATCTACGCCGTTTCCGAGCTTCTTAAGAAGTGACCCGTACGGGAATTGAACTGACCGAAAGGCTTCTGCCAGTTTTGAGTATTGTGCGAAAACCGCCGAAAAATAGCCTGATTTCGAGTGTTTTTTAGTAATTTCAAGCAGTTTTCAGTGACAATATGTGGCAAACAAGGGGCTGGATTATACACGTATTTATCTCAAAAATGGATGCGCCCACTGTAAGGGTATTTGATTTAACATAAGTTTCTGCTGCAGTTATTTGCGATTACGCTTTCATCAATAATGTCAAGAACTATAAGCCTATAATATTTGGCAACTAAAACGAAAGTGCAATTGTACAGCACAAGCTACAAAAAAGCATTCGTAAACTATCATAAAATGTGATGTTTTACGATTATATTAAAAAAATATGAGTAAGAAATGAGCGCTTATTGATTTAGTTTATTGAAAGTAGTATCATTAAAATGTTGATAAAATGTATTTAGCACCATACTTAAAAATTCATTTTATCCAATATATTAAAAGGAGGAATTTATATGTTTATTCCAGAAATACCAAATTCGAGCATAGCAAAAGAAATTGAAAAGTTAACTAAGTTATGCGAAAAGAAGGCAGAAGATTATGGAGAAGATTCTTCATGGTTCAAACCGGCTATGGATAAAAATGATATCCAAAAATGGGAAAAAGAAAATAGCATTAAGCTTCCTGCTACTTATAAAGAATGGTTGCTCTTTTCTAAAGAATCATTAATTAGAAATAATTTAGCTCATTTTTATAAACTTGATGATTTTAAATATAATGAGATAAGTGATATGCCTGACCTAATAGTTGTAGGAGAGATTTTTGGTGATGGAGAACTTATATGTTTATCCAAAACAAAAAATGTTTTCTTTATTCTTGATCATGGGGATTTAGATGAACAAAAGGATTTTCGGGATATTCTTAAAGAAATAATACGTATAATGGATGAAAAAAGTTCATTATCTCCTAAAATGCAAGATTTATTAATGCAGATGGTTAAAGATAAAAAAAGAACTCTCAAATGACAAATTATCGTCATCTGAGAGCCTTATGCTTGGTGACCCGTACGGGAATTGAATTAAATTTTTCGGATTTTTCAACTTGTCGTAATATGGATTTTATCCCGTATCTACGACGTTTTTTGAACTTAACCAGTTTTATTATGCTGTCCTTTATTCTATCTTTTTGAAACTTGTAAAGGACAGACAAAGGACAACGTTATGGTCATACTCCTGTTATATTTGAGAAAAAATTCGTTTAAACCTATGGAGGTAATTACTATGAGCAGATATAAGAGTGAACAGACGGTATTCAGCCCGCAGAAAAAGAAATACGTTCCGCTGTGGAGACTTGACACCAACACCGTGACCGTCACATACTTCAACACTGATACGCAGTCCGAGGAGAGCAAGACATACAACACCGACTTTATCAGGTATCATCTTCATTTCTCTGACAGCCACTGTCCAGACAGGCTTCGCAGACTCGTCAACCAAGGGAAGATCGTACAGTACCTCGATGATACGGAACTGAAAGTCAGTGATGCTATCTCCCGTCAGGTAGAGCTTTGGAAGCAGACTGATACTTGCTATCAGAAGGCTGTTCTCAGCAGTGATGCCGAGAAGATGCTCGGTCTGGAAAACTGCTTCGTCTATATGGCGAGAGAAGCGGTGTTTGAGTGTATGGTTTATATTTGAGGATAAACGGCTGTGCCTTCGGGTGCAGCTGTTTTTACACCTTAAAAATATAACTATACAGTAGCCATATTTTTTTTCACTGTACTATCTAAATTGAGCTTGAATCCTTTTTGAATCAGTGCTCTTGCTGGATAAGTATAATTATAATCATTTAACGTATTCTTTATGAAGTTGTCAGCTTTTTTATCATCCAAGTTATACTTGTAAATTAAATAAATCAAATAATAAATCCTTTGCTCTGTATATGAACTATATATTTTACGAAGATTAAAATACATCATGATAATATCATATGTTCCATCAAAATCAAACCCGTTTTCACCAATAAAATATATACTATCATAATAGTCGGTATATAATTTACGCTTTTGATTAGTTACCCTTTCGGGATATCCTTGACATGAGTAGAGGAGTTTAGTCAACTGATCCATTGTTATTCTATAACTATACTTTTTTTCGCTGGATTCTATCCCTGTTTTTCTAATGTATTCAATATTTTTTTGTTCAAGGTATTGTTGTATTAATATCTGAAGACTTGAAACAGATTTTAAATCCTGAGGATTAATTGAATTTTGGCTATTAGTGTATTCTGCTATTAGGTTTTTTAAAGGTCCCTTTTGTTTTTCTGTTTTTTCTTGCTCGTCATTAGCACTATCTGAAACTTTAAAAATTCTTACTAATACACTGGCTTGTCTGAGTTTAAGTATTTTATTTTCGTCGTCAGATGATTGTAGGTATTGGAAAATGGTATTTATTGTTTGTCCGCCATTTACCAATTGATAATCTTTCAAGTTAAATTTCATCTTTGTTCCGCTATTGAATAATTGCGCATCTAAGAATGAAGTTGTTATAGTTAATCCGTTATTAAACATGAAGAAGTTTTGAGGTTCTGTAATTATTGTTGTTTTGATGTTATTATTGTAAGTTGTTTCTCCTAAGTATCCTCGTATATTATCAAATAATAAAGCTTTTTCAAGTATCGCATCTTTTATGATAGAATCATCTTCTAATGAGTATTTAGTAGCTAAATCATCATCATTACAACAAATTCTAATAACATCAATTAAATTCATTCGAATTACATATGAGCAATCAGTTACCTGTTCATCTGTTTTGTACATTAGTATATCTTCTTTGCTAACAGCAAAAGAGCATTTTTTATTACTTTTTCTTTCAGAAAAAAAACCTGTTATATCGTCTAATGTAATTGATTTAATTGTTAAGCCCATATTTTTTTGCAGATTTCTAATAATAGGATCTAATCGCTGATCAAATGCGTGATTCTCATTTGATATACTATATAGAACAATATCCCAAGGTGTATTAGTTTGTAATTTTTCAATTATATCCGTAAGATAGCTGCAAACTTTTTCATCAGTAGATTTTACATCATCATTTATGACCATTCCTTGAATATAGCTCAAAAACTTATTGCTTTTAAGTAAAGCTTCTTCCCCTTGCGTTTTATCTGGACTAAATTTGCTACGGAACTTATAAGTAAACAAATTTATAATATGATTACCGTCTGTCTCGTCAATGTATATGGCGTCAATTCCTAAATCATCGACCCCTTCGCCATGAATTGTTTCATTGTATTTACTATCTATTATGTATTGATCCAACATTCTACAATCTGAATTTCCCGTAAGAACTTCTAATGTTAGAAAATAAAACCCTAATCTTGCTTGATTGGTTTCGTCAAGCTCATCTATTAATTTAGTAACATTCAATTCATTAGTAGCTTGTTCGAATTTTTTTATTGAACGAGCATTAATAATTTTAAAATCATTTATCGTAGCCATTTTTAATTCCTTTCTTATGAATACTTGCATTTCGGCGAAAAATATAATCGTCAAAATATAGCAAATATTAAATAATTATTCGTTGCAGACATATATAACACTGTTTTTTGCACAATGTCAATCGAATATGTCACTATTAATTTCCATTATACTACGAAATCTCCAAAAAATCAAGCAAATTAATCCCAAATTTCAATATTCCACAAGCAGTATTTTGGGATATTGCAAAACCAGCAAAGATATGATATAATACAATAAGAAAATCGAAAGGATGTTGCTTATGAATAATTTACAATTATCGTTCTTTGATAATGAAGCAGATGAGATAATAAAGAGCGTTCATGTAAATATTCTGCCTTTAAATAAAACTCTGAAGGTCATATCCCTGTTCAGCGGATGCGGTGGTATGGATCTTGGTTTCCTAGGAGATTTTGATATTCGTGGAAAGCACTACGATAAGAATCCTTATGAAATAGTATTCGCCAATGACATAGTTCAAAGAGCGTGTGATACTTATACTCATAACTTCGGACATGAAGCTTTCTGCGGAGATGTAAAAGAACTCGACTACTCTTTGCTTCCTGAAGCTGATATTGTAATTGGTGGATTTCCTTGTCAGGATTTCAGTCTTGCAGGAAAAAGAAAAGGTTTAAGTGCAGATCGTGGCAGACTGTATATGGAAATGAAAAAAATCATTGAGCATTGCCACCCTATGGCTTTCATCGCAGAGAATGTTGACGGTATCCGCAAAAGCGGTGCAGGGAATGATACCTCAGCACTTGAAGTTATTCTTAATGATTTCAGAAGTCTCGGATATACTGTTGTTTACAAGGCGTTGAATGCAGCTGATTACGGTGTTCCTCAAAATCGTATCCGAGTTATTATATCAGGAATCAGAACTAATCTTTGTAAAGAAATGAAATATCCCTGTGTAACTAACGGAGAGAATGCTGATACCCCGTGGGTTACAGCTAAAGATGCTATTGACGATTTATGGGATCAACTGGATAAAACATCAATAAAAAACCATACTTCAAGAGACTATTCCAAAGCAAAATTTTACCCTGGAAAAACTATGCAGGGTAATTGTCAAATTAAGGCAGACAGACCGTCTCCCACTATCAGATCAGAACATCATGGCAATATAGAGGGACATTACAGAACGACTGATCCACTGAATCCTGATGATATGACTGCATGGAGAAGATTAAGTGTCCGTGAATGTGCAAGATTACAGACATTTCCTGATGATTTTGAATTCCCGATTTCTTCTTCTGATGCATATAAGCAGATAGGTAATGCCGTTCCGCCTGTTCTGGCATGGCACATTGCAAGAGCGTTATACATTTCTTTGTTTACATAACATCAAAGCCGAGATTGTTTGACCTCGGCTTTTTCTTACGTTATGCTATTATTAAGCAGCGTTTTGTATTCATCTTTCTCTTTATCAGACATACTATCATATTTTTCAAGAAATTGCAAAATGAACTTTCTAAGATTATTGTTGAACCATGGCTCTCCCTTATGATTACTCTTATCAAACACGATCTTAGTCCAACGTTTAGCAAGGACATCTTGCCAATCAGTAAGAAGAGCTTTCTTTTCTGCTTCATCTCCAATTGCTTTATACTCAACAGTATTTCCGTTTATATTGCGGCATCTGTTATTCCAGTTGTAAAGTTCCTTGAACGATACCTGTGGTCTTGGACTTCTGTCTGGGAACTGCATCTTAGAATTAATAGCGTAAAAATACTGTCCCGTGGTAATTTCAACGTCATTTGCTGTATGTTTTATAAATATCACCCATTCATCAGGTGTGATTTGCTGAACGCTTGAACCCGGAATAGAATCGTTTTTGGTAGTTTTTAACTCTATAGTTTCATATTCCAGTTTACCATTAATATTAATTGCAAGACAAATATCCGGTTCAGTAAATACCGCATTTTTTCTCTTCTTTAGTATGTTTTTCACATCATCGTAGATAGGTGGAAGCATTACTGAATGTACAAATGCATCTTTCACACTTTGTGGGATATCATACATAGTATTGTTAATAATTACTGATTTAACATCTTTTAAATACATGAGTTTGTTTATAAGATCTTCTATCATTCTTTTAAGATATTCCTTTAAAGGTCTGTCTGTATTTGCTTCATCTAATTGATAAGAAATTTTTAAAAGCTGATATTTGTAATTATTAAGCCAAAGTTCAAGCTCGTACATATATAAATACATAAATAACTGTAAATCATTCATAAAAAGCACCTCACATATCAAATCTGAACAGGGTATCAACTGATATTTCTAAAGCATCGGCAATATTGAAAATAACCTCAAGGGAAATAGGTGTGAGCATATTTGGGGCTTCAATATTGCTCATGTGAGTTCTGCTGATACCGACCTTTTCAGCAAGCTGTATCTGTGTCATATGTTTAAGCTTGCGTTGATAGGCGATATTCAGACCAATTCGATAATATTTTTCTTCGTTGGATATTTTAGAAAATTCTGACATTATATCACCTCCAAGTATTAGTATAGCATATATGGTATCTATAAAAAACAAACTGTAATATTGCAAATGCATTTTTACAGATATTTTTTTCATGATTTTTCTTTGCATCTAAATTGCTTTGATTATGAAAAGCATAACAAAAAAGCCACACTTTCAAAGTGTGACTCCTTTATAGAATATATTTATTTCTTTCCGTTATTTTATCCCCGTAAACATCCCCTGATAACTCAACCCCGTAAACTCCCTGAGAAAGTCCATATCCGAGAAGTTCAGACCATAGTTATGCGTTTTACCGCAGTCCTTGCCCATGTAGAGATACTCCATCTTCTCCT
>JAKSQT010000023.1 GCA_024403995.1 Ruminococcus sp. | reverse complement strand
TACAAGTTTATGACGTACAAAGTCGTCAGACGTGCTTTGTGCGGTGTTGCCCTTAACCCTCTGCAAATGATCATCCTGTAATTTACAAATATAAGGAGGGAAAACAAGTGAATGACCTTAACGCAGATATAAAACTCGCCCAGAAGGGCAGTTCGGAAGCGTTTGCAAGGCTTTATGCCACTGTATATAAAGATATGTACCACATTGCACTCTACAGTCTGCGAAATTCTCATGATGCAAGTGATGCAGTCAGTGATGCGGTGCTCGATGCATTCTGTTCAATAGGCAAACTAAAAGATGCTGATAAATTCAGAGGCTGGATAATGACAATCCTCTCTGCAAAAATAAAGCGCAGACAGCGTGAATATTTTGCACCGTCAGATGAACTGGACGAAAATCTTCCGCTTACCGACGAATTCAGCTATGACTCCGTTGAACTGAATGAAGCTCTCAACAAACTTGACAGCGGTTCAAGACTGCTACTGTCAATGTCGGTGCTGGGAGGATATTCAAGCGGTGAAATATCTGAAATATGTGACATAAAGGCAAGTACAGTGCGTTCCAGACTCACACGAATAAAAGAAAGACTTCGTATGGAGCTTTCCGCCGAATGATGTGAAAGGAGAAATATTATGAATAACGATGAAAAGGTTAAGACAATTCTCGAATCAGAACCTGTTCCACAGGAGCTTGAACCCGAAAATATAAAGAAGATGCTCGACGAAAAAGCACCTAAGAAGAAAAGAAGCGGTATATCCGTTGCAGGACGTGTAGCCGCTGCTGCTGCCGCTGTTGCAGTTATCGCAGGCGGTTCAACTGCATATCTCTCACGCAAACCTGACAACAGCAAAAAAACAGTAGTGCCTGAGAAAGTTTCCGAAACTCAGACCGAAACAACTACTGCTGCAAAAAATGAAGAAAAACAGCTAAAGCCATACATGAGCGGTGCATCTGACTACAGTGAAGTATACAGAGTTTTCAAAAAAGCCGCTGACAAAGCCGAAAAGGAGTCACGTTCATATAATGATGATTATGTGTATGGCGTTATGGAAAATGGCGTTATAGAAGAAGCCGTTGCCGACGAAGAAGCAGCTACCGCAGCTCCACAAACGGACAACGCAGACTATTCCTTTTCTGATAGCAGTAAGCTGAAATCTGCTGAGGGATATGATGACAGAACATACGGTTCTGACAAGGACGAACCGATCTATATCCCCGAAACACAGCCTGAAACATCTCCTGTTGAAACTGCACCTACTGAAACTGCGGCTGAAATAATAACAGAAACCACAACAGCAGTTATTACCGATAACCGGTCAACCGAAACTGTCACTGAATCTGCAACCGAAACAGCAACGACTTCAACAACAACTACAACACCCCAAAAATCCGACAAGGAACATGACTACTACGAGACATACAATCAGGAGGCAGGCGTTCTTGAAGCCGATATCGCAAAAACCGATGGCGAATACATCTACTACGTTTCCAATGGCTTAGAACCGACTTTGCGTGCCGCCGCTGCAGAAGACGGAAAATTCACCGATTCTTCATCACTTGTCTTAACCGATTATCTTGACTCTTTCTGTGATTTCGGCAACTCAAAATCTGTTTTTGTCAATGATATGTATCTTTATAACGATATGCTTGCTGTTATCGGTACTGTCAACATATATTCCGATACTCAGTATGAAAGCCGTGAAGGTTCATTCTTCTATGACGAGAGCTGCACATATGTTGCTTTCTTCATCAAAGGTGCAGAACCCAAGCTTATCGATATCTACTATCAGGACGGAAACTACAATGATGTACGAATCGCTCCCGACGGTTTCATGTATCTTACAACAAATTATTCTTCTGTTTCTTTCAGCGATATCGAAAATGCTGAAAAATATGAGTACTATATTCCTGAATGCGGACTTACAGATGATTTTGGCTGTATTTCTCCCGAGGACATTCTTCTGCCTGATGATAACCCGACAGCATCGTATTCAATGTTCTATTCTATCATAGGCAGCATTGACCTCAATGATGCGAAAAATCCTGTCCCATGCGATACAAAGGCACTTGCAGACTATGCAGGAACAATATATTCTTCCGAAAACAACATCTATGCAGCTTCAACAGATCAGCAGACAAGTGTTACACGTATCGAAATTGACCACGGCTCAATGACACCTATGGCTTCATGTACTTTTGACGGCTTTATCAATGACCAGTTCTCAATGAGCGAATATGACGGCTGTTTCCGTGTTGCTGTAACCTGCGACACATACGACAAAGTTTACGAGGGCGGTATTATTGACCGTATTCTTGGCAGAGGCTACAGCTATTCCACACATGAACGTGACAACAAACTCTATGTATTTGACATGGACCTCAACCAGATAGGCATTCTTGAAGGCTTCGGCATTGACGAATCGATCAAATCCGTAAGTTTTCAGGGAAATATGGCTTATGTAGTTACCTATGTGCAGACTGACCCGCTGTTTGCGATCGACCTCAGCGATCCGACTGCACCAACAATTCTTGACGAATTCAAGATAAACGGATTCAGCACATATTTACAGCAGTGGAGTGACGGTCTGCTGTTCGGCTTCGGCATTGACGCTGACGGAAATGCAGTCACAACAGGCGTAAAGATGGTCATGTTCGATAACTCCGATCCCGAAAATCTGAAAGAAGTCGGCTTCTATTCGATCAACAACACTGATAATGAATATATCTCATCAAGTGCAACCTATGAACGCAAGGCACTTCTCCTCTCACCGCAGAGAAATCTTATCGCATTCCCTATTAATATCAACTACTATGATTATGAATATAACAAAACATATACAACAGGTTTTGAATTTTTCTCGTATGAAAACGGTAATTTCAACAAGCTGGGCGAATTTATGGTTGACAACCCTGAATATGATGACAACAAGTCCGTTTACAGAGCACTCTATATTGACGATTATATGTATGTTCTTTCAGCATCAAAGTTCTATTCGCTCAATATGAACGATTTTGAGCTTTATGACGAGGTTGACTTCAACGCAGCAAAACAGGTTGAAATTGAAGATACCACAACATCTGAACCAACAACTGAACTTGTTGCTATTCCTGATTAATTCTCTCTTATAACGCAAAAGGCAATACCGTACAAAAACATCGGATGTGTTTTGTGCAGTATTGCCTTTACCATAGTTTATTTTTTTGGGGCATCTCTAAAAACCCGTTTTGAGTAAGAAAAAACAGATAGGTGCAGCAGATGCAAGGAAAGCCCTTGAAGGCGTGCTTTCGCACTCAGAGAGGGCTGGACACAGCATATGCTGTACATAGCTGTTTTTTCTCAGAAGGGGGTTTTTAGAGGTGCCCTTATTATGTAATCAAGCATAACAAGCTTTTTTCCGTTCGGCAGCGGATATTCGTCAGTTTTTATCTGTCTGAAGTCTATTTCCGCCATCGCCGCATTAAGTTCATTCTCCCCCATCTGATGATGCACGGCATCAAGTCCGTCAAAAGCATGGATATAAGGTGAATCCGATACCCATGCTTTTTCGTCAGTATTTATCTGGATTATGCACGAAACATATTTTGCGCCTGTTTTCAGGACACTTTTCTGAAACGCTTCATATCCCACATACTCAATAAGCAAATCGGCAATTATCAGTTCAGCCTGCGGAAGTTTGTCAGACTCACTGATAATATCAGTTCTGCGGCATTCAAGAACGTCTCCAAGCCAAGCATATCGCTCTGTTACAGCTGCAAGATACATCTCATTTATGTCAATGCCATATACTTTCCGATATTTACTGCGGTCAATGTGCTCAAGACCGTTTCCGCCTGCAATTCCGAATATTGCAGCAGTTTCAACAGGATATGCCGAAAGCTGTTTCTTCATCATTTCATTCAGCGCCTGAAGCTGATGCACAGAGTCAAGTTTCATGTGTTCTTCATAGTCTGAAAGTCTGATTTCTTCCCAAGGATTCATACCTTTTCCTTCCTTATGCGACACCGCACAAAGAGCATCCTGTGTTCTTTGTGCGGTGTTGATCATTTTATTGGTTTTGCTGCTGATTTATCTTTTGTAAACAGGAATTTGAGCAGTACGGGAGTGACAATGCTTGACACGATAATAAGCGAAATAACTGCTGTTGAGAACGACGGCTCAATAATGCCCATATCAAGTCCCTTGTTGGTGATTATGAGGGCAACTTCGCCTCTTGTCATCATACCGACGCCGATTTTCAGGCTGTCCATCCAACTGAATTTACACAGCTTTCCAACTGCGCCGCATCCGATTATCTTAGTCAGAAGCGCAACAGCAACAAATCCTACCGAGAAGATGACCATGCTGGTGTCAATATTTGAAAAGTCTGTTTTCAAGCCTATTCCGGCAAAAAACATCGGTGCAAAGAACATATAGCCGTTGATGTTTACCTTACGGTCGATATAATCCGCATCACGTACACTGCAAAGGATGATTCCTGCGAAATATGCGCCTGTTATGTCAGCGATACCGAAATATTTTTCAGCCGCATATGCCATGATAAAACAAAGGCTTATGGCAATTATCGGAATACGCCTTGTATGTACGTGCTTTTCGTCGTATACCTTGAAGATTCTGTAGATAACGTAGCCGAGAATGACCGTGAGCACAAGGAAAAGTCCTACTTTTCCCAATATAGCGAGCGTATTGCTGTTCGGATCCTTGAAGCCGAGAACAAATGTCAGAACGATAATTCCGATTATATCATCAATAATTGCTGCGCTGAGGATAGTCTGTCCCACACGGCTTTTAAGGTAGCCAAGTTCCTTGAGCACCTCAACGGTAATGCCGACAGAGGTAGCTGTCATGATACAGCCTGTGAAAACTGCCCTGAAAAATTCGTCAGAACCAAATTCCGAGAAGCCGTAGATCGCCATATAAAGCAGTCCACCGCCCACCAGCGGAATAAATACTCCGACACAGGCAATGAGAAAAGCTATGAAGCCTGATTTTTTCAGTTCCTGCAAATTAGTTTCAAGACCTGCCGAGAACATGATAAGAACCACGCCTATCTCCGACATATAGCTAATAAATTGTGACGGCTCAACAATTCCGAGCAGACACGGACCAATGATAAGTCCGGCTACTATCTCGCCGACAACCATCGGTGCTTTGCATTTTCTTGCGAGAAGTCCGCATATCTTTGCGGAGATGAAAATTATTGCAAGGTCACGCAAAATTGTATAAGTTTCCAATAATATCTGTCCTTTCACAAAAATAAAGGAGCAAACCGCTCCTTTATTTCATTATACTCTCAATTAAGCGTCAAGTCAAGGAAATATCCCAACAATTTGCGCTGTATACGGCTAAATATTTCAAACCGTACTTGCTTTTTTTATAGCAATATCACACAAAAAGGAAAACATTGCTTTGTATGAAATGCCCATATTAGTATTTATCATTCATATGTTCAGAACATAGTTTCTCCCATTCCTGAAAGAAATCCGCCTCTTTGTTCATAACGATATCATGCGCCTGTTGTGCATTTTCATCATCAAGAACATCGGAATACTGCGGCAGATCGGCAAATGCACAAATACGCACATATCCGTCGCTGCCTTCAGTCACAAAATCGGTATGATACCAGCCATCTGCCGATTTTCCGCCGATTATATGCCCACTGTCAGCATCAATGCCTGAAATCAGTTCACACAGCTGCTTCGTATCTGCTTCATTCAGATGTCCAAGTTCATATGTCTCACCGAAAAGTGCAAAATCATCGCTTTTATTGCCGTTTATACAGGCATCGAGCCATTTATCATCCATAAGTCTGAAATCCGCCTGTTCGGTGCCGTCAGGAGCATTCAGGACATTTTCAGCGCTGATCTCTCCCTCGTTCTGCATATAGAAACCGCAGTATATCCTGCCGTCAGCCTGAAATATCATGTCAGACTTGACGTATGAATCGGGCGAATAGTGCCTTACCTTGCAGATGATACGGCTTTCTTCATCAATATCCTCAGCATTTTCAGTAACCGCAGAAGGCGGAACATGGTCAGGATTTTCAATTGATGAGCCGCTTTGAATTTTCGGCGTTTCTGAAAAAGCACATGATGTCATGGTCACGGCAAGAACTGCCGCAGAAAATCCCCATAATCGTCTCATATCTGCGAGAAAACGCTTCCTATCCTGTCACATACCAGTAAATCGGCGTTTTTGTCCATTTGTGTCGGCGACATATTGACAATTACCGTATTTTTTCCGTTGAAATAGCGGACAAGACCTGCCGCCGGATAGACATTCAGCGATGTGCCGCCGATTATCAACGTATCGGCTTCGGAAATCGCTCTGACAGCGCCGTTTATCACATCATCGTCGAGAGCCTCCTCATAGAGCACCACGTCAGGCTTGACGACTCCGCCGCATTCACATTTCGGAACGCCCTCGGAATCTATAATATAATGCACATCATAGAATTTGCGGCATTTCGTACAGTAATTACGCAGAACACTGCCATGAAGCTCAAATACCTTCTTGCTGCCTGCCTCCTGATGCAGACCGTCAATATTCTGAGTGACAACGCCTGTAAGCTTTCCCTCTTTTTCAAGTTCGGCAAGTTTCAGGTGTGCGGCATTCGGCTTTGCATCAAGACAGAGCATCTTTGCCCTGTAAAAGCGGTAAAATTCCTCTGTTTTACGCTCAAAAAACGTATGACTTAGGATAGTTTCAGGCGGATAGTCCCACTGCTGATGATAAAGACCGTCCACGCTCCTGAAATCAGGAATGCCGCTTTCCGTAGATACGCCTGCGCCGCCAAAGAATACTATTTTTTCGGAATTTTTCACAATTTCGGATAATTTTTCTATTTCATTCATGCTCATTCACCAAGTACCTTTACGAAAAACTGTCTTTTGCGTTTTCCGTCAAACTCACAGAAATAAATGCCCTGCCACTGTCCGAGGAGCGGCTTGCCCTTTGTAACTATTAGAGTTTCGCCCGTTCCAGAGATGGAAGATTTGATGTGTGCATCGGCATTTCCGCCGGTATGACGGTAATTTTTAAGTCCGGGGAATGTTGAATCCATTCCCATGATAAAGTCGGCTTTAAGTTCCGGATCGACATTTTCTGTGATAGTAATGGAAGCTGTGGTGTGTGGACAGAAGATCACGCAGATACCTTCATAAACGCCGCTTTCTCTTACTGCGGCTTCAACCTCTTTGGTGATGTCTACGAGTCCCTGTTTTGGGGTGTCAAGTTCAAAAGTAAATAACATATCAATTGCTCCTTTCAAATGTAAATCATGTTGTCGTTTGCCTTCGCAGCCTATTCCGGCTTTGAAGGTGTTGTGTAATATTTGCAGAAATAGTTCAGCGTACATTCAGTGCATTTCGGACTTCTCGCTTTGCATATATCACGTCCGAATTCCACTATTCTATGGCAGAAATCAGACGATGTTGCAGGCTCAAGCACCTTGAGCAGATCCTTTTCGACCTTTGCAGGCTCCTTATTTTTCGTAAGTCCGAGCCGCCCTGTAATGCGTATGCAGTGGGTATCGGTGACAATGGCAGGTTTGCCGAAAACGTCGCCGAGCATGAGATTTGCAGTCTTTCTGCCTATTCCCGAAAGAGTAAGCAGTTTTTCCATTGTATCAGGCACTTGTCCGCCAAAATCATCAATAAGCTGTCCTGCCATTTCTTTCAGGCTTTTCGCTTTTGTATGATAGAAGCCGCATGGCTTGATATCCTGTTCAAGCTCAGTGATATCAGCATTAGCAAAGGCTTCAAGTGTCGGATATTTTTTAAATAATGTCTTTGTGACAATATTAACACGGGCATCTGTGCATTGTGCCGCAAGTCTTGCCGCAAACATCAGCTCATACGGCTTTGAATAGACAAGCGAACACTCAGCATCGGGGTAAAGTTTTTCAAGTTCACTGAAAGCAAGTTCAGCGATTTCTTTTTTAGTCATTAACTGTCTCCTTAATTGTCTGCCTTTTTGCAAGAATATCATCATACACCCTGTACATCTTCTGCACGGTGTTTTCAAGGAAGTAGTAGTGCTTGATGTAGAATGCAAGGAGAACAAGAATTATCGTAACAAGAACCGAAACTGCAAGATTTATTTTAAAAATCAGTACAGCCATGAAAATACAGAGAATAAGTGCAAACATCATAGTAACAAGAAAATGCACGATACGCTCATGCTGCATATATGCTATCTTGTCCCTGTGTTCTTCAAGTATTACATCAAGTTCTTCGGATGTCCTGCATTCTGCAAGCCGTTTTACAACTTCTTCCATATATTTAGTTAGATACTCTGTCATGTACCTCCTCCTTCACATATTTTATAAGTAAAGTATATATCTTTTTGTTGATTTTGTCAAGTGGTATATAAAAGAAAACTACCTCGCACAACATTTATGCTTATATGTAAAAATTTACACTTATTATTGAGGGAAACCCTTTTGAAAAAGGGTTCTCCCGATAAAGAGCAAATCTTCCATATGAGTACGAACGTTATGCGAAGCAGTACATTTTATACAAAGTTCTGGCTTGAAACAAGAACGTGGAAGCCGATATTGTTTACAACTGTATGCAGATCATTTTCTGCTTGCTGAATTGCAGGAGATGAAGCATTGACAGCGTCCTGATATTCGGCATCATTGAGCACGAGGAAGTACTTTGTTTTTTCAGGAGTACTCTCATACCACTTTGAAGATGACTGATAAAGTCTCTTATGAACCACGCCTTCATCAATAGTAACGTCACTTACCTTGATCTTGCTGTCAGAAACAAGGGTAAGAGAATTTGCATTCCAGAATGTAGCATAGCCGTATTCAAGTCCCTGATCTTCAATAAATTCTGCAAGACCGAAAAGGTAATTCTTTGAGTAGTAGTCTCTTGACATTTTCAGTGTATCGACCGAGTTCATGAATGCTACCCAGATAACAGGAAGTGCAAGAACTACCGCAACTCTTGATGTTTCAAGACATTCTGTAATTGCCCAGTAGATGAACAGTACCGAAAGAAGCACTGCACTGCCGAGAACAGGAGTAATTCTCCAGTTTGCAGCAGAAAGTGTACCGAAAACATAGCCTGAAAGCACGATAGCTGATACAGCCCAGTGTGCCCAGATCATATAGCGGAGTGCTCTGCCTGTCTTGGTATCGCCTGTTTTCTTGTAGAAACAGGTTGCAACAACAGGAAGAACAGCAATGAGAATTGCACAGAAAATACGCAGAAGATTGATAACGCCCTCTGTATCATAGAGCTTCTTTCCGTCCATTTCCGTAACACCGAGAAGTTCAAACCATGCAAGAGGCATATGCTGGATATGCTCTATCCATGTGTTCATTGCGGAATAGTTGGAGTTTGCTTCGGCATAGCCTGCCGTCATATCTCCTGCCCAGAAATTGTTGAGCATTATGCCTGCGAGCATCATAATTTCAAGCATTACTGCAAATCCGCCTATCATAGCTGTCTTACGGCTAATAAGCGTATTTTTTCCGTTTACGAAATACTCAGCGCAGATAGCTGCAATGAAAGGCAGAAGGAATATCGAAAGAGCCGAAAGTCCGTCAGTAGCCGTAAACATTACAAAAATTCCCGTAATTGCAACCGTGGCGATAAGACGTATGAAAGTCGGCTTTGTTTTCTTGTTTTCAGCCGCAAGGGACTTGCATTTATCAGCAAGATTGACTATATGGAAGAACAAAAATCCGCCGATCACAAGGAACAGGATACCCAGTGTATAGTATATCGTATGTCCCCAGAATATTTCTCTCAGCTTGCCTGAAGAAAGCGTCAGTGCAAGGAATGTAGCCGTACAGAGAAGTGAACCTTTAAGGCTGACCTTCATCGCTCTGAACATCAGTATCATGAACGTGGTGAGGACGATGAAGAAGCACATCATTCCCATGACGTGTGCCTTCATTGTCAAGCCGAACATACTGATAAGCGGCTGCATAAAGATGTTCACACCGAATGGCAGGAAACACGCATAAACGAAATCAGGGTCATATACATGACCGCTTTCATATGAAGCATTTGCCCACATGATAGTGTCGGTGCAGTCTGCATGGAATTCCGATTTTGCGCCGTTTGTGATGTAGTTTATGGTAGCAGCAACAGAAAGCAGAAAAGCAAAGATCACTATAAATAACGGTATAAGCTTTGCTATCTTCTTCCTGTTTACTTTTTTTACATTTTCTGCCGGAGCATTTTCCGGTATGACTGAAGCTGCCCCCTCCGCAGCCTCAGCACCGGAATTGTCGGGAAGTTCATTCTCCCCTGTCAGAATGCTTTCAGCAGTCTCTGCGTTTTCAATACCATCCTTCACAGTTTCTGTCTGTATGTTATTTGTATTTTTATCATTTTGATTTTTTCCCATAAAGATGACCTCCAAATATCACTTTTTCTTGCTGTAAAGCAAAATTTTTCTTGCAAAGAAATTCCAGAAGAATGCCACACCAGTAGAAATTACCTTGGCGATCATCTGAAACCAATCTGTTTTATCACCTAACCATACTTCAAATCCCTTGGTGATTCCGATAGTAAGAAGAAGTCCGACTGCACCTATCGCAGCAAAGCTGATAAATTCGACAAATTTGTTCTTTACGTTTGAATTTTTGAATATCCAGAAAGTACTTATGAGGTAATTCACGATAAGGCCTGCAACGAATGACAGAGAATTTGCTACCCAAGCCATCTCCATCTTTTCACCAAAGGCAAACCGGAACAGAAGGAATGAAACGCCCCAGTCAACGACTGTAGCAAATCCGCCTACAAAAAGATAGCGGAAGAACTGTATCAGCGTATTTTCCGTATCACCCACGAAAAGTCTGCCGAATTTCTTTTCACGGAGTATATCCTTTATCTCCTGAAAATTGCTGTCCGCCATTACTTCTTCTCCTCGTGGTATTCTTTTTCAGTATTGACATTCCAGATGTTGGACTTGTCGGTTGCGCCTGTTCTGATGTTCTTTACTGCCTCGAATGAAGTACACATTGAGTGGTCAATGTTGTTGTAGCGGTGCTGACCGTTACGTCCTACGCAGTAGAGGTTGTCGATAGTGTCGAGGTAATCGATAAGGGTATCCATTTCGTCATATGTGTCGAAATATGCAGGATAAGCCTTCTTTACCTTTTCCATATGTGTATCGATAACTTCGCTTGCATCGCTGATAAGACCGAGTTTTACCATTTCCTTTACGCAGAAGCGTGAGAACTGAGCCTCTGTCATATTCCAGAACTTGTCGCCCTCTGTAACGAAGTATTCAAGACCTACCCATACAGTATTCTTCAGATCCTTTACCATGTATGGTGACCAGTTGTTATAGATCTGGAAACGTCCCATCTTTACACGTCTGTCCTGAACATATACCCAGCAGTCAGGCACGATATTGCCGACTGTACGCATATTTGTGAGGTTCTTGAGGTTGAGCTTCGGAACGAGCACACCAAGTGTCATATAGTCACGGTACGGCAGACCTGCGGCAATTCTTGCAGGCTCGGCAGGAACATCGTTCATGCCTGCAACAAGATCCTTGACAGGCATTGAGGAGATGATGTAATCGCCGTTGAGGGTGATCTCCTCGCCGTCCTTTTCGTATGAAACGCCTGTGAGGATATTTTCATCATTCTTGTGAAGCTTCTTAACACCTGCGTTCATGATGATAGTACCGCCAAGCTTCTTTATCTCGTCAGCAGTAACTTCCCAGAGCTGTCCCGGACCAAGCTTAGGATACTTGAATTCCTCAATAAGGGAAGTATTTACCTTTCTGCCCTTAACCTTGAAAAGCTTGCCGAAGAAGTCCTTGATGATGCCGACAATTGACAGTCCCTTGGTACGCTGTGCGCCCCATGAAGCATCGATCTCGCTCGGATGTCTGCCCCAGAGGTTTTCTGTATAGTACTCAAAGAACATGGAATAGAGTTCCTTGCCGAAGCAGTTGATATAGAAGTTTTCGAGGTTGTCCTCCGGCTTCTTGTGGAAAACGGCTGCAAGATAGCTGAAGCCTACCTTCATTGTTGTGAAGAAGCCGAAGTTCTTGATAGTTTCCGGTTTGAGTGAAACAGGGTAATCATAGAACTTGTCATTGAAAAGGATACGTGAAACTCTGCGTCTTTTGAGCATTACACGGTTTTCCTTCTGCGGGTCAGGGCCTCCCTCCTCAACATTTACCTTTCTCTTTAAGTAGCGGTCATCAGATGAAGGCTTGCCCTGCATCGGGAGCATATTTGCCCACCACTGGTTTACCTCCGGAATTTTTGAGAAAAAGCGGTGACCGCCCATATCCATACGGTTGCCCTTGTAGTTTACGGTTTTGGAGATACCGCCGATAGCGTTTGTCTCCTCAAGAATTGTAACTTCATACTCTCCTGAATTATCCTTTAAAAGCTCATATGCGGCAGTAAGTCCGGCAGGACCTGCACCGATAATAATAACTTTCTTCATAACTTTCCTCCTGTATCAAATGTTATTATTCCGCAATTCTGCGGTAAAAAAATGTTCACTGAAACATATTGTCCGAAATAAACGGACGCAGGCAGAATATTTCAGTATTCAACTATAATCATATAAATGTTATTATACCATATTTCATTGGCTTTTTCAAGTCCTTTTCAGCATTTTTTCAATCAACGGTTGAAAAAAAGTTGAAAAATATGTTATAATGTATATAATATAGAGTATCACTATTATTAGTCGCTCAAAATCGAAAAAACTCTCACCATTCTGAAAGGAAATTTTTAAAATGTACAAAATTCTTGTTGCCGACGATGAAAAAGAGATCGTCAGTCTGCTGAAAGATTATTTTGAGATCAGCGGATACATGGTTCTGACAGCATACAGCGGAAGTGAAGCTGTGGAAAAATCTGCGCTTTCGCCTGACATTATCCTTCTTGATATAAATATGCCCGACGGTGACGGACTGTCGGTTTGCAGGAGGATACGTGACTTTGTGAACTGCCCTATCGTATTCCTGACCGCACGTATTGAAGATACCGACAAGATAAACGGCTTTGCGGCAGGCGGCGATGATTACATAATCAAGCCGTTCTCAATAGATGAACTCGGCGCAAGAGTCGCCGCCCATATCCGCCGTGACAACCGCAGTAATACAACGGCAAATGTACGATTTTTCGGCACTCTCACAATAGATCACAGTGCAAAATCCGTCACTGCCGACGGTCAGACTATTCCCCTTGCCAAGAAAGAATTTGAGATCATCGAACTTTTGTCCGTCAATGCAGGACAGGTTTTCGACAAGGAGCGCATCTACGAAAAACTGTGGGGATATGATGCCGAGGGCGACAGCTCAGTTGTTGCAGAGCACATACGCAGGATTCGCAGCAAACTTTCAAAATACGGCGAGGAATATCACGTCGAAACTGTATGGGGAATGGGATACAAATGGGTAAAATAAAAAAAAGCGCCTCAACAATAAGGCACACTTTCCTGAAATATCTGCCGCCGTGCTTTATCGTCTGCATCACAGGCTGTATTCTGATAAAAAAACTGACAAATACACTCTCTCAATTTTACTATAACATGAATGCATACCAAAATAACAGTATGATAGGGCTGAACACATTTTCTTCTGTATTATTATCCATTCTATCGGAAATGTGGATAGTACTTATCCCCTTGTGGACGATATTCTGCGTTATCATCACAGGCAGGATATTCTATGCAAAAGAACTTGACGAACCTGTCTCGAAACTTTTTGAAGCTTCGGAAAAAATCAGCAGCGACGATCTTGATTTCACGCTGAAATCGGAAAAGAACAATGAACTCGGAGAGCTGTGCTCCGCCTTTGACAATATGCGAAAAAGTCTTATCCACAGCAACTATGAGATGTGGCGTTCAATTGAGGAGCGCAAGCGCCTTAGCGCCGCTTTTTCCCATGACCTGCGTACTCCGCTTACTGTTCTGCGTGGCTATACTGAATTTATGCAGAAATACGGCGATACAATGTCAGACGAAAAACGCTGTGAGATCGTGGATAAAATGTATTCGCAGATAATCAGGCTGGAAAAATATACACAAAAAATGAATAATGTCCAGAAGCTTGAGGATATCACTCCCAACCCACAGGAAACTGATACCGAACATTTTTTTACGGAGCTTGAGGAGTCAGGCAGAATACTTGCCGACAGCAAGGAGTTTTCGGCAGATTTCAGCATAGATTCGCAGTCTGTCAATATTGACCGTGACATTTTCTGTGAGGTTTACGAAAATCTCGTATCCAACGCCTCACGCTATGCAAAGTCAAAAATATCAGCAAAAATATCGCTCAAAGGCAGTCTTCTCACGCTTACCGTTTCCGACGATGGCATCGGATTTGTCGGAGATTCCGCCGAAAATGCCGCAAAGCCGTTCTATCGTGATGATAAGGACTCATCCGTACATTTTGGTCTCGGACTTTACATTTGCAGCATACTTTGCAGAAAATGCGGCGGAAATCTCACTATCGGCAATTCACAGCCGGGCGGATGTGTAACTGCATCTTTCAGTATTGATATTTCTCCGCCAATTAAACATTGCCAGACGTTCCGGCAATAAACTCGTTCATCATTTCGTTCGTCAGGCTTATATTGCCCGCAGGAACTTCAAGCTCGTCACGGCTCAACCATTCAGCGTATGACAGCTCATTATCGTCCATTTTTATAGTATCATCGCCGTCCACATCGCAGAAAAATCCGAAAAGAAGATCATTTGCGATACCCCACGGCTGCGATTTGTAATAGCGGATATTTTTTACATGAAGCCCTGTTTCCTCCATGACCTCACGTTCAACCGTCTCCTCGATAGTTTCGCCTATTTCGGCAAAACCTGCGACAAGCGCAAGTGGCTTATAGCCCACACGATAACGAGTTGCAAGAATCTTTTCGCCGTTGAGAATACCGACGATGACGGCAGGCATAATGCGTGGATAAGCCGTATATCCGCAATTACGGCATTTCATGGCTCTTTCCGTTTCGGAATGAATCATTTTTCCGCCGCATCTTCCGCAGAATTTCATGTCACAATACCAGTCTGCAATATGTTTTCCTGTGTATGCCGCATACATTTCACGGTTCTGGTCAGGATATTTTCCACGCATACCACGCAGATTTTTATATTCATACCCTGAAGGCATACTCTCAGCGGACTCGTTCAGCAGAAAAAATCTCTCCTCATCAACAGAAAAAAGATAAGTATATTCAAAATTACCGCCAAAATCCGAAACTTTCGGAAAGCGCAGTATAGCGTCATCTGTGGCGGCAAGTACATCACCTTCCCTGAAACTCAGAACAGTATCCTCAGATTTCGGTACAGCAGTTCCATCGAAATGATTATTGAGTTTGTGCGGATAAATATCGTTTATCATAAAAACGCCCCCTTTCTTTTTGATTATTTTACCATTTTCAGCCGAAAATGTCAAATCAGAAAGAAAGGGATATTTTTAACAGCAATACTCATATAGAAGTATTAAGCTTATTATTGAGGGGAACCCTTTTGAAAAAGGGTTGGCTGATGCCCGCCCCGTGTGGAGTCGCCCTCAAACTCCCTTCCTAAAACTTTTGGGTGTTTAGCATATTGGGTATAGGACATAATACTAAAAGTCTTTGGAAAGGAGTTCGGGGAAAACCTTTCCTCAGAAAGGTTTTCCCCGATAAAAAGTTAAATTTCTATATGAGCATCGCTGTTAGAGATACCCTTATTTATTCTCTGTAAGAGCACGCCAGTCCGGCTGCTTTAAGGCTGCCTTCATAGCCTTTTTGTTTTCATACATTCTCTGGTCAGCCAGCGAACAAGCAATATGCATAGGCGTTTCCTTATTGAAAAGCGCATATCCGCAAGCGATATATATATCGAATTTTCTGTCCTTGACCTCGTTATATTCTTTGCACAGTTCGACCAGTTTAGCCTTGCCTTCACAGCAATTCTTCTCAAGGTCGCCTTCCAGAACAATGACCATGAATTCATCGCCGCCGATACGATAGCACTCACCCTTGAAAGCTTTCCTGATGATATCGGCGCTGTCTGCGATAAGCTTGTCGCCGCAGGAATGACCGAGAGTATCATTTACCTTTTTCAGGTTATTGATATCAAGTGCAACAATACCGACATCAAATCCGCTTCTGATTATGTCATCAAGACGTTCTGTATAAGCCGTGCGGTTGCCTGAATCCGTCAGGACATCGGTATATGCAAGCTTTGTTATCATCTCTGCCTTTGCAAGAGCGCTTATCATATTGAGGGCACGTTCCATTGTTGAAAGTCCGAAACATATAACAAATATGAGCACGCCAACACGCAGAAATGCCGCAGGATCCTGTGCATTGAGGAAATAGAAGCGTATGATATCGATAACTCCTGTTACTGCCAGAGCCGCAAGACCAATAATACGAATAATAGGATAAATGATATTTCTGTCCTTATCCCTGAGATTTTCCCTCGTATATCTGAGCATGGAATAGATCAGCATTACAGCCGCACTTACCGCACTGAGATTGATTATTGTCAATGTATCGTGATAGTCAGCAATATCAGCGTAATTCATGATAATAAGCGCAAGGTCAAGCAATCCGATAGTATAGGTATATATTGAACAGGTATACTTATACTTAAAACCGAAAAATTCACTTATATAGAAAATTACGGGGATCGGAATCATCATAAGCGAGTAGCATGACAGAATATGCATTATTCGTTCGTTGCCGATAAACAGCTGAAAAAGCTGTGTTTCGACAAGACAGTATCCTGCAATTCCCATGGAAAAAAGTCCGAGATAGAGCAGTTCATGCCGCTTTTCTGTGCCACGGTTAAGCGGAATGTCGAAAAACATGAATAAAACACCGATCACGGTAAAAATAATAGAAATAACAAATCCCGAAATTTTTTTTGAGATTATTGTTATGACATTGTTTTTGGCAGTATTTATGCTGATATTATCAATGCCGCACGAAGAATTTTTATAGCACATCTTATAGCGCAGTTCAAGCTTTTTCCCTGAATCTTCAGGTTCAAGCGGAATTTGCAGCCAGTTTGCGCCTATTGAATTGGTATAAAGCCGATTTTCGGGCAGATCCTGAAAATAAAGGCACTTTCCATCAATATAGACTTCAAGGTAAATATGTTTTGCTCTCAGACAAAACGACTGTCCGCTGCCGATATTATTGGGAAGTTTGTAATAAATACTGCTGAATTTTTCTGATGATGAATTTTCCAAGAGATTTAACTTAGTCAGATTTTCTATTAATTTGCCGTTCTCGTCTGTCCAGCCCTCCTGTGCTGAAACTGCCTGTTCAGCGGCTATCTCAACAGGTGATTTTTTATCTGCTGAAATAATAAGATAACTGCTTGACAAAACTATAAACGATATCAATATACAATAAATTGTCAAAGAAAGTTTGGAAATTTTCATATTCAAACCTCTCTTTCATATATTGATTTTCTATATTATATCACATCGAATCAAAAATGTCAATATTCAACATAATTTTCATTTGTATTAACATATTTCCACTGATATTTCACTAAATTTACTTGGTTTCCACATATTTCAACACCATCAGCTTCAAGCAGTTCCTTCTGACGGTCAGCACCGCCGAATGCAAATGAACCTGACAATTCTCCCTTTGAATTTACCACACGATAACACGGAATGTGCTCAGGATCGGGATTTTTATGCAAAGCATTTCCCACTGCACGACACATTTTCGGATTCCCTGCAATTTCCGCAATCTGTGCATATGTTGCCACTTTTCCCTTCGGAATGAGCTTCACTGCCTCATAAATACGCTGTGTGGGGCTGTCAGATATCAGACGGTAGCTCTCGTCTATCATCAGCTTTATCACGTCATCGGGCACAGTTCCGTCAAGTACAACGGTATTCCAGTGCTGTTTGTTCTGATGATATCCTGCCGAAACAGCTTCATACTGGTCACGCCAGTAAAGCAGTCTGTCCTGACGTGCTTTCACATTTATGCAGATTTTCCCGTCACGCTCATACGTCCACAAAAATGCCTTGTCATTGCCTTTGAAGCGTACTATCTGCCAGTTTTCGTCATGAAACGGAGCATCCTGATAGGCATTATCCAGCGAAAGTCCGTATTTCAATGCTTCATCACGAGTTGTCATATCTTCATCTCCGAATTACCGAACCAACTGTTACTTCGTTGTCAGTCAGCCATTTATCCGCTATTTTAAGCCATTTTTCTTCACCGTCAGCATTTCTCGCAAGCACACTGCACATAAGCTCGCCATCCTCCGGAATGCCCTCACAGCCGTAGTCATCCTCATAGATCTTCAGCACCATATACTCCTCTGATATGAGTTTTTCAAGCTCATTTTTCAGGTATTCATACCTTAAACGTTTCTCCTCTTTCGCAAAATGCACATCACGGAACTGCTCTGTATTTCCATCATATGACAGTTTTTCGTCACCAAACTGCTCGCTCGTCAGGTCAAAAACGCAGTCCCCGATAACGTTATAGCAGTGATAATTGCCGTTGGGACGCAGAATACCGTACACTTTGCCGCCGAAAATATCCTGTGCAAGAAACGCCGTTATCGAACACTGACCGAGAGTCATGTTTTCTGCCGTCCACCTGTCACGCATTCTCGGCGCACAGGTCTCCGCACACCATATTCCCGAAAGCATATCATATAGCATTCTCGGATCGGCTATTTTTCGGTATTTTTCGTTTACTGCCGACACGTTGGCATTTTCATTTCCATAAAATTTGTATTCCATTATCACACCTCATTATATTGCTCCACCAACTAAATCTTGAATTTTTCTGCTTGTCCTGAAGAAGAAATTCTGCGTCAGAAAACCTTGAAATACGTTAGTATTCCTGCGGCTTTCTTCCTTGACTTTCTCCTTCATTACTTCGCATAAAATATTCAAGACTTAATTGGCGGAGCAATAATAGGGAACTCCTTTTCAAAAGAGTTCCCCATCATATTTATGTTCTTATTTCTTATGCTTTTTCTTTGATGTATTCGGATTGCGTTTGCCGCTGAGAGACGGCTTATTCGGGTCTCTCATCTTCACGGGAGCGCTTGCTTCTGCTGCTGCAACAGGTTCAGGCTCTTTGCCTGCAAGCATCTTTATTACCATGAGTACACCTATCATGAGTAAAACAGATACTCCAAGCACTACAAATACATTCTGTACTATGCCTGCAAGGATATAGCCGACTGCACAAACGCCTGCAACTGTAAACGCATACGGAATCTGTGTTGTAACATGATTTACATGGTCGCACTGTGCGCCCGTTGATGCCATGATAGTAGTATCTGATATCGGTGAGCAGTGGTCGCCGCATACTGCACCAGCAAGACAGGCTGAAATGCAGATAATGACCATTTCAGGTATCTTGTCAACAGTTGTGACATTTGCGATATCGTTGGAAAATACGCTGATAACAATAGGGATAAGTATGCCGAATGTACCCCATGAAGTGCCGGTTGCAAATGAAAGTCCAAGCGCAACCACAAAAAGAATGAGCGGAAGCAGCAGCTTGACAGCCGTTGCACTTTCAACAATTCCCGAAACAAACGGACCTGCCTCAAGAAGGTTTGTCATAGTTTTGAGTGTCCATGCAAATGTGAGGATAAGAATTGCAGGTACCATCTGCTTAAAGCCCGCCGGAATTGAGTCCATGCATTCCGTAAATGTGAGCACTTTGCGGCACATGAAATAGATTATGACAATGATGAGTGCAAAAAGTGAGCCGAGTGACAGACCAAATGAAGCATCACAGTTTGCAAAGGCATTTATGAAATTCTCACCGCTGAAAAATCCACCCGAATATATCATGCCGAGTACACACGATACAATGAGTATAACAACAGGCAGTATAAGATCAATTACCTTGCCTTTTGAATGGGTTGGCTTGTCATCTTCCGCATAAACGGTACTTCTTGTGGTGAAAAGATCGCCTTTTGCAGCATTTCTTTCATGAATCTTCATCGGGCCGTAATCCATATCGGTCAGCGCAATGAAGATTACCATGATAAGTGTGAGAATAGCATATAGATTATAAGGAATCGTATTGATGAAAAGCTGTATTCCGTTTACGCCCTCAACAGTACCGCTGACTGCGGCTGCCCACGACGAAATCGGCGCAATAATACAAACAGGTGCGGCTGTAGCATCGATAAGATATGCAAGCTTTGAACGTGAGACCTTGTGCTTGTCCGTTACAGGGCGCATAACAGAGCCTACTGTAAGGCAGTTGAAATAATCGTCAACAAAAATCAGTACGCCAAGCAGAAATGTTGCAAGACTTGCGCCTTTACGTGTTTTGATATGAGCTGCAGCCCACTCACCGTAAGCCTTGCTGCCACCTGCCTTGTTCATCAGAACGACGATAATTCCCAGTATTACGAGGAATATCAGTATTCCAACATTGTATGAGTCGGCAAGATTTGAGATGAGTCCCTCCTGAACCACAGCATTGAACATACCCTCAAATCCTGAAGCTGTTGATGCGGCATAGAGCACACCGCCCGTAAGAACGCCGATAAACAGCGAAGAATAGACTTCTTTCGTGATAAGGGCAAGTCCTATCGCCACCACAGGCGGAAGCAGCGACCAGAGTGAACCTATCGCTCCTGAAAGCGGCGAATTAATTCGGCAGCATATAATGAAAACAAGCACTATACCTGCGAAAATGATTTTACTAAGATACTTTTTCATTTTTCTCTCCAATCATATGTTTTTCCCCTTTTTCCTCTATCATGTCAGTTTTTTCCCCGCCGAAAAGCTGAGCGAGAATAACGGCTGCAAAAACAAGAACACAGCCCGTAAATTCCTTAACGCTGAACCCTTCGTGCAGGATAAGCCACCCTGAAAGCGCCGCAAATACGGATTCAAGGCTCATGAGCAGAGTTGCGGCAGTGGGTTCTGTGTACCGCTGCCCTATCATCTGCAAGGTATAAGCCACGCCGCTTGACATGATTCCTGCGTACAAAATAGTGTATTTTGCCGAAATTATGCCCTCAGCAGACGGCTTTTCAAAAAGAAACATTCCCGCTGTCATCAGTATTCCTGCCGTAAAGAACTGGATACACGCCATGACCATGACATCTGTATTTTTGCTGTTGAAAAAGTCGATGACCATAATATGCCCCGCAAAGAATACAGCACATATCAACACCAGCACATCTCCGTGGGATATGCTGAAATTCTCCTTAATACACAATAACCAGAAGCCGATTATGGCAATTACCACAAACAGCCACATTCTGACAGGTACTTTTCTGCGGAAAAATATCCCGATTATCGGCACTAATAATATGTACAGCGCTGTAATGAAGCCTGCCTTTCCTGCGGTAGTTCCGGCAATTCCGGCTTGCTGAAATGAGCTTGCAATGAACAGGAATACTCCGCAGCAAATTCCGCCCACAGCCGTATTTTTCGCAGAATACTGTGTTTTCGGGGTATTTTTCCGCCTTTCGGCAGCTTTGAATGCAAGTATCACAGGTATGAGCACGAACCCACCCAGCAAAGTTCGCATTGCATTATAGGTGAATGGCTCTACATAGTTCATACCCTCGCTTTGCGCCACGAAAGCAGTTCCCCAGATAAGCGAGGCTGTAAGCAGCATTATACTGCCCTTGAATTTTTTCGTTACTTTTCACTCTCCTCTCCGCAAAATATTACAATATGAATATTATAACACAAATTCTACAAAACTTCAACATTTATCTGCAAAAAATCTGGGCAATACTGCACAAAACTGTAAAAACATTTTTATGCAGTATTGCCCTGAATTACTTTCTTCTAAGCACGAAAAAGTAGTATGTTTCGTGCATTCTGCCCTTGAAATCCATGACACCAAGCACCGTATTTTCATCGACCTTGCGGAATATGTCAATAATTTTCAGATTGTCATATATCATCGCCGCTGTCATAACTCCTCTGAATTTCACTTCACGCAGCCTTGCCTTTGATTTTTTCGTTGTGAATATTTTCAGGAATCCGTCAAATATATGAGCATTTTTCATTTCTGAGCGCATCTTTAATTTTACAGACATCTCCGCAAATTTCAGCAGCAGATCAGGATTGACGGAATACAGCCGTTTCTGCTTGTCTATCATCACAAGCGGATGAACATTTTCAGCATTCACAAACCGCTTTCCATACCACGGCACAAGCGTGAGAAGTCCGTCCATCGGATGTCCGCTTGGCATTTCGCTCCCCTTCCACAAGCCTTTCATGAAATCAGGTTCAACAGCTTCAAGGCTGTCAAAAAATTCAAGTGACTCTCTCTGTGTCGTACCACGCATCAGGTGTCTGAGCCGTCTGTTCATTTTTTCACCATGACCTGTTCTCTCACCGCCTGTTTTATAGAATCGAATGATATCGGCGTGTAGTTTATCCTCTCCACGCTTACACAATAGCTTTGCGGCGAAACGGTCACATACAGCGGTGAGGCATGAACATGACCGAAAATATTCGCATACGGCATATTGGTGCAGACATACAGCGGCTCATGCGACAAAAGCCAGTAGTTCTGATACAATATCGGATACCGGCTTACAAACGAAAAGCCGCAGTCATAGTAATACTGTTCGTCCTGAACGTCATGATTGCCGATAATAAGCGATTTTCTGCCGTTGAGCCGATTTATTATGTCTCTCGTTCTTTCCTTGTCATACGCAGCAATGTCACCAAGCAGAAAAACCTCATCATCTGCCGAAACAATGCTGTTCCAGTTATCAATTATCTTCTTTTCCATTTCATCGGCACTGCCGAAAGGTCTGTTTTCATAGCGGATGATCGCATCATCACCAAAATGGATGTCAGCGATAAAAAATACAGCCATACCGCACCTCCTTAATTTTTCAACTTACTATATTCTGAAGGGCACCTCTAAAAACCCGTTTTGAGTAAGAAAAAGCAGATAGGTACAGTAGATGCAAGAAAAGCCATCGAAGGCGTGCTTTCGCACTACGAGAGGGATTGACGCAGCAGATGCTGTGCATAGCTGCTTTTTCTCAGAAGGGGTTTTTAGAGGTGCCCTAAAGTAATTATACCACATACTAACAACTGAAATCAACAAAAAGGGCAGAGAAAGTCTTTGACGAAAATCTCTGCCCCTGATTGTGCTGAATGATGTCAGAACTCGATCTGTCTTGCAGCTTCTTCCATCATTCTGATCTGTTCTTCATACTTGGAAGCGGTATCATAAAGGAACTGCGAATAGGACTTCATGATATCATACATATCGCTGAACTTATATTTTACGCTGTCAACGTTTTCTTGGAATGATGCGCTGTCAGCTCCTATCCACGCTGCCGAAAGCTGGTCATGTATAACACTGTACATACGTGTATACTCATCCCTGTAGCTGTCAGCTATCCCCGATATCCTGTGTGCTGCACGCCTTAAAGCGTCAACATCAGCTCTTGTGACATTATTCATTGAAACACATCCTTTACGCTGCAACAGGATCAGCAGCAGTCTTGATTATTGGTCTGTAGGAAACGCCCTGTGCATTTCCCTTGGTTATTGTTACTGTACAACTGAATGTATGCTTGCCGTCCTTGGACTTGACTGTTATTATTGCAGAACCTTCGGACAATGCCGTTACATTGCCGTTACCGTCAACTTTGAGCTTTGAAGTATTGCTGCTTGACCAGATAAGATCATCAACTGATACATCTGACGGTATACTCTTTACTGAAAGAAGTATAGATGATCCTGCCGGCATTGAGAAGTATGATGTTGCAAGTTCAAGCTTGCCTTCCGGTATAGCCTGTGTCGTTGCAGGAACGGTGGTAGTTGTATCCTTGCCGTGTGTACATTCATCAACAGTATGGATACCGCCGTCTCTTATCTCGCAGTGGAAGGAACCGGACAAGTCTTTATTGTCCTTTCCGCACAGCGTTATTGACAGCTGCGGATCATTCAGCAGCTCCTGAATTATCTTATGGAAACTCAGTGACAATGTCGCCGAGAAATACATTCCTATGTCTATACAAGCCATATCGCTGTAGAATGCAAGTTCACCGTCAAATGCAGGACCGAGTCTGAGGTCGATCTTGATAAGTGAATCCTTGACAAGTGCAAGCTGTAATCTCAGGCTGAATGAGAAAAGGAATGCAAGTGAACCTGAAAGCTTTAATACAGGGTCGCCGCCTGTTGTCTCATTTATGGTCTGGATACGTGAATTGTGCATCTCGAAGCCCTTATTGTGCTGATATGATATTTCAAACGAAATATAACCGTTTGCAGTTACAACGAATGAAACTACAAAATCAACGGATACGCCTGCACAAATCTGTATCGGAACTCTTGCGACCTCCTGTTCAGCCTCATAAGCCTCACCGTTCATAGCGGCTGCCATATCCGCATCGCTGAGTCCCTGATAAGCATCACGGAACTCCTGTTCGCCTTCGCCTGATAAGCCGCCTCTTATACCGAAAGTCTCCTTGTAATTAAGTGAAACATATGCATCTAAATCAGGAGCATCCAAGAGATGAAGATCAAGGTCAACATCTGCATTTACCTGAATATCGCTGAATGTTGCATACAGTGTGATCTCACTGTGGCTGTTTTCGTCACTTGGCTTCAGCGGATATTCAATAGTGAATTCCGGAACTGAAGCAAGCTGCTGAAGCTCAGGTTCTTCATCATATCCGATAGCACCGAGCTGTCTTATCTCATACGGTTCATTGCTCTTTTCGCAGACATCCTGAATGCTGCCGTTTGTAATTTTGGCATTCTCGTCAAGAATCTCTATCTCATCAATATTCGGTGAAAATGCACCGGATATCTCAAGATCCTGATATACTTCTTCAAGAGTTGCCGGACAGCTTATGATAGTTGAAGTGCCGTCACCGTTGTCAATAACATTGAGAGCCTTCATAGCAAGTCCGTCCTTGTTGTTCTCGTCCGGAGGAAGAATGAAAACCGTGTCCTTCTGAATTGAATTTGCACAGTTATTCGGCATTATTACCTTGTTTTCAGTTTCAACGAGGTCGATCGACTTTGCTTCGGGAACCTGTGAAAAGTCCTGTACGCCCTTCTGATACTGAATATTCTCATGGTAGTCGAATGTCTGGTTAGCCCACTGGTGATGAGCTTCATTAAGTGATTCTGCGGCAGTCTGCGGATCGATATCGCCGCTGCCCGAGATAATTCCGTTCTCCTGTGCAGCCTGCATGATCTCATCGTCGGTAGCGTTCTCGTCAACGAAGCCGCCTGCCATCATAAGTGTTCTTGCGGCGAATTCCTTATCGATCTTACTGTTTGGATCGATCTCCTCATCAGCCTTGATAAGTCCCCATTCCTTGGCATTTTCAATATCGTCCTTGTTTTCGTCAGCCTGGATTCCGAATGCCTCGTTTACCATATCGAGCCATTCACCTTTGGATATTTCGCCGTCCGAGGACATATTCACAGCACTGTCGCCGCCGTCCTCCTTTTTTTCGCCCGTAAAGAATTCCTGTAAACTACAGCTGCACATGGAAGCTGTAAATACAACTGCCATCATGACCGCAGTACAGAAACTCATGCATCTTTTGAAACGACTCATATAAACCTCCTTCAAAAATAAGAACCTGCCTTCACAAGCCATGTGCCCGAACTTTGCCGATGTTTCAGCAGATAAAAGCTGTAATGTGCAGACAGGCAGTCGCCTTTCAAGCCTTTACAACATAAGAACTGCCTGAATAACGGCAAAAGGCGAGTACAGAGATTGTGAAGACAGGTTCTGAATCCTGCCGGAACAGGATTCAGTCTGTCAGATAATACTTATATTGTACGTCTGAGATTTGAAGCATTGCTCTTGAGAGCAGCATCGAGAGTATCTCTTGCCTCAGCAACATTTGTCTTGAGGTGATTGCAAACCTTCTCGTTGTATCTGTGGAACTTGTCGAATGAAGGCTTGAGAGCGTTGAAAGCTTCTCTCATTTCTTCTGAAGCCTCAGATGACCATACTGATTCAACGTTTCTCATTTCAGCCTCGAAATCAGCAAGTAATTCCTGAATTCTTGTATCATGTGATGTGATAAGGGCTGCACAGTTTCTGATTTCATCAGAGCTTACAAAAATTTTCTCAGTTGCCATAATGATCCGCCTTTCTATTATTCAAAAGTGATGTTTGATGTTGCAGCCTTGATATCGCTTTCCTGGCTGTCATATGCGTCTGCTGCGCTTACGAGCTGTGAGCTGTAGTCATTGATGAGGTCGTAAAGCGTCTTGAAGTTTGGCTTGATATTGTTTACATTATTCTTGAATGCATCAATGCCTGAGCCAACCCATGCATCTGAAAGCTCACCGTCATAAAGAGTGTAGATTGCTTCATACTCCTTGAAGAAATCTGTAGCGATTGAGCTCATTTTAGCGGCAATTGTTCTTAACTTATCGGTACCTTCGGTAAGTGTTCTTGTATTTCCTGCCATTTTAAAAACCTCCTGTTAATTAAATTCACTTTTTTATTTGACTTTCGATTACGTTTGATTTGTTCGTATCTCAAATCTGTAACTACATTATACCACAAATGAAAAATGCCCTATTTCAAAAATGCACCACTTAATATTTTAGTTATTTTAGGATTTTTACAGCAGAAAATCGGCTGTATTTCGGCACAAAAAAATTTTTATGCTGTTTTTCACCACCTTGCAGGCTGTGCCCTGCCCACCCCGATGCTGTGGTTTGACCCCTCTTTTTTTCATTTTTCTGAAAGAAAATGACTTATGGGCTTCATGCGGTTTTCTCCCATTTTTTCGTAATAGTTCTGAATTTTGCAAGATTTATGAGTGCCCTTGTACCCTCGTCCACGATAACTGCAAAGAAAACGCCGATTATGCCAAGCTTCAGGACATAGACAAAGAATGCCGCACTGCCTATTACAAGGAAAGTGCCGAATATCTGTGTCGTGAGCATCCAGAGGGTATTTCCGCTTCCACGTATGCTGCTTCCGACAATGATATTTCCCGATTTGCCGTAAAGATTAAGGCATACAAGTATAAGATATATACCGCATGACGTGATAATACTTTCGTCCTTGGTGAAAAGAGCGAGGATATCCTGCGGAAATGCTGCACAGACTATCAGCATTACAAAAGATATGGCAGCGGAAAGAATATAGGCGCATTTGCACACTCCACGGTATTGTTCAAGGTCGCCTCTGCCCTTAGCTTCGCCTGAAATTGTAAGCGTGCCGTTGCCTATCGCACCGATGACCACCACAACAACGACTTCAACTGTAAATACTATTGAATATATGCCTGCCGCCATTTTGTCAATTGAGTTAAGTATGCGTATCAGGACGAGATTGCCGATATTCCATGCAAAATCTTCCAAAGCTGAGTTGATTCCGAGCACTATCGACGAAAGGAACGGCCTCGGCGATGAACCAAGCACACTTCTTAACGAGGGGCGGGTCGTCAGCTTTTTGCTTTTCAGCACAATGCCGAATGCGAAAAGACAGCCTGCATATTCGGCAATAGTCGTAGCAATAGCCGCACCTTTTATTCCCATCTGAGGACAGCCGAATTTGCCGAATATCATTATCCAGTCAAGAATGATGTTCAGTCCTGCCCTGATAACGCCGAACCAGACCATCGGCTGGGTATGGTTTGAGGTCTGCATAATGACGCTGAACGAGCTTTCCAAGCCGACTATCAGGAAAATCGGGGCAAAATATCTTGTATATTCAAGGCACATCGGCATGAGATTATCCGCAGCGCCAAGCGCCCTGAACACATATTCTCCGCAGAACATCCAGAAAAAGAACAGCAGAACGGGTATGACATTGTTCCATTTTATGAGCGATGCGGCACAGATTTCAACTTTTTCGGGATTTTTTGCGCCTACGCTCTGGCTTATGAGGATAGATGCTCCGATGGTTATGCTGAAACAGAACGACATTGTAGTCCATATCGGCGAATTTACGTTGCCCAGTGCTGCCATGTACATGGTGTCCATCTGACCGAGGAAAATTCTGTCAATAAGCATCTGGAGCTGTGATATCAGGTTGCTGAGCATTATCGGAACGGCTATGTTCAGCAGTTTTTTCAGTACATTATTATTTTTCATGTTTTCTCTTTCTCCTATGCGAACAAATTCTTAAGGCAACACCGCCCAAAGATTGTGCGGCAGAAACGCAGTCAGATCTTCCGTCAGATTGCATAGAAATTTCGCAGGCATACTGTCGTATGGCAAGAAATTTCTGTGTAATATGACGGAAAAGATACAAGTTTATGACGTACAAAGTCGTCAGACGTGCTTTGTGCGGTGTTGCCTTAAAATAAAAACCGCAGGAAACTGCGGTATAGTGAGATTATAGCACTCAAAATGTAAATTGTCAAGAATAAAACAGCACCGCACGATTTTTGTGCAGCGCCGTCTTAAACTGTTCTTATTCATGAAGCAGATATTCAGTATCTTCTGTAATAATATCCAGCATGACCTGTGCAAAATCAGGGTTGAACTGATGACCTGAGCCATTTTCTATCTCGGAGCGCACTTTGTCCTGTGAGAGGATATTACGGTAACAGCGTTTCGAGGTCATGGCATCATACGCATCAGCTATCTGGACAATTGCAGCGATCTCCGGAATACTGCTGCCGGAAATTTTATTCGGATAGCCGCTTCCGTCAAAGCGCTCGTGGTGAGACAGCGCAACCGAACTTACATCGGGCAGATCATATATCGTATCAAGAATCTCCGCACCTTTTGCAGGATGAGTCTTGATGATATCATATTCTTCACTTGTAAGCTTTCCTGATTTGTTGAGGATACCGTCAGGAATTGAAATTTTTCCGACATCATGAAGAAGTGCGGCGAAGTAGATATTCTGTATCTCCTCAGGAGTTTTTCCAAGGCGTTTTGCGATCATCACCGAAATATCGGCAACACGCTCCGAATGACCTGCGGTATACGGGTCTTTTGCGTCAATAGCGCCGACGAGAGTCCAGACAAATCCTGCCGGAATTTGCTTCAGATCCATTTCCTTCAGATCTGAAAGCCTGAAAGAGCTTGCCATAGTGATATTGAGTATATTTGAAAAGCCTGTTATATCAAAAATAGATTTAACAGAATCAGTTACATTTCTTACTATCATTGTACCGTTGCGCCTGTTCATTTCTTTCTGAGCAAAGAGAAGAACACGCAGACCTGCCGATGATATGTATTCAATATCTTTTACATCGATGTACAGAGTTTTTATCAAAGGGTGCAGCTCAGTGATTATTTCCGTGAGCTGTGCGGAAGAATTTGAACTCAGTCTGCCTTTAAGAATGAGTTCAAGTGTTCCGCCGTCCACATTCCTTGTAATATCCATACTTCACCTCCTCGTATAAAAATGTTATATAGAGACACTAATATTATACTATATTCTAAAGAGGATTTCAAGCCTTTTTGTAAAAAACGTCAGTGTAATTTTAGCTAAAAATTAAAAAAATTTTTGTAACATAAGGATATAGTCTTGCAAAAAGTATATTGTTGTGTTATAATCAGTGCGGGGTGATTGCTGTGAGCGAATTATCAGAGAAGTACATATCCTCACATTTATTTATGCAGCGTGAGGAAAATTTTGAACACGCTCCCATTGACAGGGAGATTGCATTTTATGAAAGCATTGGTACAGGAAACATCGAACTGGTGCGTATTTTTGCCACTCCGCTTTGCAGCGAGGGCTACGGCATCCTCAGCAAGGATTCTTTGAGAAATCTTAAATATCATTTTGCAGTTTCGGCGGCACTTATCGCAAGATACTGCATAAACAGGGGAATGACTCCGGAAGAAGCATATAATCTGAGCGATATTTTCATAATGAAAGCTGACGAATGTACCACTGAAGCGCAGGTCCATTCTATACACAGCGAAATGATAGAAAGCTATACAAGACATATGCGTGCTGTTCTGAACAGCGGTGTCTATTCAAAGCAGATAGTGCGTGCGATAGACTATATCAGCGACCATCTGCACAGCCGCATAATGATAAACGAAACGGCAGAATTTCTCGATATAAGTGCAGCTTATCTTTCAAGGCTTTTCAAAGCGGAGACCGGTATTCCGTTTTCAGAATACGTCAACAAGAAAAAAGCAGAGGAAGCCGCAAATCTCATGCTTTATTCCGAATACACAGACACGGAGATAAGCAGTCTTTTCGGATTCAGCTCGCAAAGCTACTTCATCAAGGTATTCAGGAAATACATGGGCAAAACGCCAAGAGAATACAAAAAACAGTCCGCCATGAACGGACTCATCAGAAAATAACAAAAATCCCTCATGCAGCATGAATATTTACATATAAGACGTTCTGATTATTGAGGCAAACCCTTTTGAAAAAATGTTTGCCCCGATAAACAGTGCGTTTTATATATATATTCATGCCACATGGGGATTTTTGTGTTTTGGAAGAATATTAACTGCAATTATGCGAAGATTACTTTGTATAAGTTACCCACTGGTAATATGCAGTAAGAGGTGTCTTTCCGTTGTATGCCTTGAGCCAGTCATCAACGCCGATGCCGTTCCATGTGTTCATCATGATTCTGCCCGGTGTTCTTGGAATGTTGTTTGTTGCTCTGTATACTTCCCTGCCGTCAACGAACCATGCGATATGGTCAGGCTGCCAGTCAAAACCGTAGGTGTGGAAGCCCTGTGAAGCATCGAAGCCGAGGTCATACATAAATTCATGTCCGCCCTGACCATTTGTATAGTAGTTGAACTGAACCTTTGTTGTATCCTTGCCGAGAACTTCAATATCAATTTCATCCCACGGATTATCCTCTGAAGGGCCTGTGTATGTGAAGAATGATGATACTACACCATCATTCTTGATAGCCTGCATTGAAGTCTCGTAGTAGCCGTAGCTGTATGTATCTGCTGTTCTGTATTCAGCACCTGCGTAAGGATATTTGCCTGTATAATCCCTGTCGATTTTGAGAGCGAGAACGCCGTCGCTGAGTGAAGTGTTGCCCTCATACCAGCCGCAGTTGAAAGGATCGCCGTTTGTCCATCCGTCTGATGCAAAGAACAGAGGTGTTGCACCCTTGCGGAAATCAGCTACCATTGTTGCATTAGTTTTGATTGGTGTGCCGTAATCCTGAATACCGAGCTTGTTGCCTGCGGTTGTATTAGTAGTTTGCTGAGGCTGCTGCCACTGCTGCTGAGTTGTCTGCTGAGGCTGCTCCCATGGGTTCTGCTGCTGCCAAGGATTCTGCTGTTCCCATGGATTCTGCTGCTGCTGACCGCCGCCGTTCTTACCGTTCTTGCTGTATGTTACCCACTGATAACGTGCAGTAAGAGGAGTCTTTCCGTTATATGCCTTGAGCCATTCATCAACGCCGATACCGTTCCATGTATTCATCATGATTCTGCCCGGTGTCTTTGGAATGTTGTTTGTTGCTC
>JAKSQT010000022.1 GCA_024403995.1 Ruminococcus sp. | reverse complement strand
CAAGTTTATGACGTACAAAGTCGTCAGACGTGCTTTGTGCGGTGTTGCCTTTACTTTTGTAGATTTATGGGCACCTCTAAAAACCCGTTTTTTTCTCAGAAGGGGTTTTAGAGATGCCCTTATATCAGTTTACTTTTTTTCTGCCGCATACAAATGCTCCAACAATGAAAAATATTGTCAGAACAGACGTAACTGCAATTGAAGCAGTAAAGTCGGAAGGTACATTTTCGCCTGTGAAAAGCGACATACCGCCTGTAAGAAATGTCGGCATATACTTCCTCAGATCATTGCTCATTGAAAGAAGTGTCGGCAAAAAATATGTCACTCCCGTTCCAAGAAGCACAGATATCATGCTGCCTGAAAATGAACCGAAAAATATCATTGCCGCAATCAGGAAAATCCCGAAAATATATGACAGGAGCACTGCAAAACCGAGATGCTCCATGATTGAATTATCCCAGTAGATATCGGCATAGAGATAAGTTACGCCGAAACACAGCCAGTAACCGCAAGTCCAGATAAGCTCTGTTATAAGCAGTTTTGCGCCTGTAACGCAGGATTTCGGAAGTCCTTTTGTTATCAGAAGAACCAGCGTTCCTTTTGTGTATTCCGCAGCAAAAATGCCTGCAAACATGATGACCACGACCAAGATCATCATAGAGTAATTCTTGAAGAACTGCTGCCATACAGTTGATGCATCAACTTCGATCTTTTCTATTTTCATGCCGGTTTTAGCAAGTTCATCAGCATATGTATCCATTATCATAGGTGTAAGCTTTGCAATTCCTGCATTCATAATGCCAAAAGCAATGAATATTATCCCAAGCAGTACGAGTTTTCCGCTTCTGAACAATTCGGTAAGTTCTTTTCTGAAAAATACAAAACTGCGTTTCATTTTCCTATCACCTCCAGAAATACCTGTTCGAGGTCTTTTTCCATACGTTCTATGCGCTCGATGCCTATATGATTTGCAAGGACAATATGCAGTATTTCCTCAAATTCTTCATCGTTCACACTTTCAAATATCAGTTTTCCACAATCAGCCTTTGCATTGTGGAATAATCCGAGCAGCTTTTCAGGATTGCCGTTAAGCGGAACAAGCTCCACGCTCTGGCTTTCGGTACGTTTTTTTAGTTCATCTACCGAACCGCCAAGCACTATCTTTCCGCCTTCAAGAATGGCTATATCGCTGCATATACGCTCTACGTCGGAAAGAATATGAGTAGAAAAGACAACTGATGACTGTTCCTTTGCTGCAAGCAGAATATCCAGAATTTCATGTCTTCCAACAGGATCAAGAGCGGATGTCGGCTCGTCACATATAAGCAGCTTTGGTCTGTTCAGAAGTGCCTGCGCTATTCCGAGACGCTGCTTCATGCCACGGGAAAAGCCTTTTATACGGTGTTTTTCTCCCGAAAGTCCTACCATCTCAAGCAGTTCACCGCTGCGTTTTTTTATGTCATCACTGCTCATTCCTGTTATCTCTCCGCAGAGTTTCAGATACTCCGCAGCATTCATAAATCCGTAAAATTCAGGTACATCCGGCAGATATCCTACATTTCTGTTTGTCGGAGAATTACCGTATGTTACTTTTTCACCGCACACTTTTATCTCGCCGCCGTCTACGGGATGCAGACCGAGAACAGCCTTCATAGCAGTAGTCTTGCCTGCGCCGTTTTTGCCGATAAATCCAAAGATGCAGTTTTCAGGCACATTGAACGAAACGTCTTTCAGTACCTCTTTGTCGCCGAAATGCTTGGATATATGCGACACTTCAAGCACATTCATCATTCATCGTCCTTTCCGAGTGCAAAATAAGCTGCCGGACCGATAAAGCCGAAGCATACGACAATGACTATCCATATAATGCGGTTTCCGAATTTATATTTTTTATGTGTGAGCACATTATAGAGCGCATATCCCATAAGTGCGAACTGCGCTATTGCAAGCGGTATTATAAATGGTAAGTATTCAGTTTTCATGACTGACTTCCTCCTTATAAATTTTATATGACTTTACGATAATAATAACAGTTGAAATAGCAGTAACGATAAGAAGCTGATATATCTTCCACATACCGGGCAGAAGCAATCCGCCGAATATCAAAGCAAAACCGCTTACCATCATTACATAGCCGCCGAAATGATTGGATCTTGCCCATACAGCATCATTTTTCATTGTCCATGAAAGACGCACTCCGAATGCAGCATTTTTCTTTGCTTTCGGCATGACATTGCCTGAAATTATGAAAAAGATTCCCAATCCAAACGAAATGAGCATATTAAACATTTCTTCTGATTTCATTGATGAAACCGATTTAATTCCCCAGATACACATGATAACAGACATAAGAATGTAAAAAATATTTAACGTTATTATAACTATATACAAAACATTTTTATTTGTTTTGTTTACAGCTTTTTTTCGGTTATCAGAAGCTCTTTTTCCGGAAAAATGTATGTATAATTCAAACAGAACAGTTATTAATATTGTCAAAGGTCCGATGAGCAGAACATTGTTCCTTGAACCAAATCTTGATGCCTGACCATTAATATCATAATTCAGTGGAATCTGCTCCGGCAGTCTTCTGTAAAACCCAAGAAATATCACCAAAGGAACAAAAGCAGTTATCCACATAAGTTTACGTTTCATTATCATTACCTCCGAATTGTTTCATCCACATTATCATTTCATCAAAAATGCTCGTATTGACCTCATAGAAGACAAAATTTTTCTCTTTATATTCCATTATCAGGTCAGCTTTTTTCAGCAATTTAAGATGATAAGACAGAGCGGCAGGCGTTATTTCAAGCTTTCCAGCAATTTCACCTGCGCTCATGCGCCCCGCTCGCAGCATACCTAAGATGTCACGCCGCTGTGCATCTGAAAGAGCCTTGAATGTATCAGCAAGTGCCATTTTCATCCCCCCTATTTAAAAATTTCTTTAAATAGATTATATCATCTTGCATACCGTTTGTCAAGAGGTATTTCAAATTTTTTTTAAATAGTTTCATAACATAAACAGGACAATATAATAACTGTACTCTTATAGAATTTTTGCTCTTTATCGGGGAGAACCCTTTTTCAAAAGGGTTTCCCTCAATAAAAAGTGCAGAGTATCTATAGGAGTACAGCCGTTATATCGTCCTGTTAATGCTTATCTTCTGAAGAAGCCTTTTTTCTCGACATTTTCATTGCTGACGGAAAGGACTTTATATCCCTCCGCTTCAATGATCTCACGCAGTTTTGCTTCATCAGGCGCATTTTCAGAGAGTATTTCCGTCTCGCCTTTTTCGTGTGACGACTCCACGCTTTTGACCTTAAAGTTTTTCTTTACGGCATTATTTACGTGTGATTCGCACATATGGCACATCATGCCCTCTGATCTTACAATAGTCTTTATCATTGGATGCTCCTCTTTCAAAAAACAGCCGCACCCAAAGAGTACGGCTGTATTTGTAAAAATCTATTGATTTTTGATTTTTTTTGTAGTATAATGTTTATTGTCTTATTTTGAAATAAGAGCAAGTGTATCTCTTGCAATGAGGAGCTCTTCGTTTGTAGGAACGACCCATACTTCAACCTTTGAATCAGGTGTGGAGATCTTCTGGAGCTTTCCTCTGATAGTCTTGTTAAGAGCATAGTCGATCTTGATTCCAAAGTATTCCATGTTTGAGCATGCTGCTTCTCTTACTTCCCATGAATTTTCGCCGATACCGCCTGTGAAAAGGATAGCATCAACGCCGTTCATTGCAGCAGCGAATGCACCGATGTACTTCTGGATCTCATATGTGAGCATATCGCATACGAGCTGTGCCTTTGCATTGCCGTTAAGAGCAGCTTCCTGAATGTCACGGTTATCTGAACCGATGCCTGATAAGCCGAGGAAGCCTGACTTCTTGTTCATGTAATCGCTCATCTGTGCAGGTGTGAAGCCGTGCTTGTCTGCTACGAATGTAACTGCTGACGGATCAACTGCACCTGATCTTGTGCCCATGATAACGCCGTCAAGAGGTGTGAAGCCCATTGTTGTATCAACAGACTTGCCTGCGTTTACGGCTGTGATCGAAGAACCGTTTCCGAGGTGGCATGAAATGATCTTGAGATCCTTTGCATCCTTGCCCATTGCCTCTGCAAGTGCAGCAGATACAAAACGGTGTGATGTGCCGTGGAAACCGTACTTTCTTACGTGGAGGTTCTCATAGTCCTCATATGGAAGACCGAACATGAAAGCCTTCGGAGGCATTGTCTGGTGGAAAGCTGTATCAAATACAACTACCTGCGGAACATTTGCAGGAATTACGCTCTTGCAGGCTCTGAGAGCAAGTGCATGAGCATGGTTGTGAACAGGTGCAAGCTCACGGAGTTCGTCGATCTTCTCGATGATCTCGTCAGTAACAAGAACAGACTTGTCAAATACATCAGCACCCTGCACGATACGGTGACCTACAGCAGAGATCTCGTCCATGCTGTCGATGACCTTACCCTCGCCTGAAGTAAGAACTTCAACAAGCTTCATGAAAGCCTCTGTGTGTGTAGGGAAATTACAATCCTCATCGATCTTTCTGCCGTCGCTTGTCTTGTGTGCGAGGTGACCGTCGATACCGATTCTGTCGCAGTTACCCTTTGCGATAACGCTCTCATCTTCCATGTTGATGAGCTGATACTTCAGGGATGAGCTGCCTGCATTAACAACTAAGATAATCATAAAATAACATTTCCTTTCAGATTAAATTGCATATATTATTATATACCATTTTCGGCAAAAAGCAAGTCTTTTTTGTAAATTTGTCTCAATACGCATTATTTTCTCCTTAATTCAAGCCAAAACATATTAGTTTGTGACAAAAATTAGTAAGGAAATTGAAATATATATGAAAACCATTGAAATTTCAGAAAAGAGGTAGTAAAATGAAAATAAGCGGAATTATCTGCGAATATAACCCTTTCCACAATGGTCATCTCTACCATATAAACGAGACCCGCAAAAACGGTGCAACTCATATCGTTGCCGTAATGAGCGGAAATTTCGTTCAGCGAGGCGATGTTGCCATAATGGATAAGCTCGAAAGAGCACGTCTTGCTGTACGCTCCGGTGCAGACCTCGTTATTGAGCTTCCCGTTCAGTACTGTCTGTCATCGGCTGAGAATTTCGCCGCAGGTGCTGTCTATCTGCTTGATTCCCTCGGTGCAGTTGACGAAGTATCATTCGGAAGCGAATGCGGCGACGTTGAAAAGCTCCGCAGCGCTATGGATACAGTTGACCTTACTGCTATGGTACACTCCGACGATATCCGTGAGATAATGGAAAAGGGATATACCTACCCAAGGGCACTCACATCTGTCCTCAAAGGCACAGATCCCGAAGTCGCAGAAATTATTTCCGAACCGAACAATCTTCTCGCTATCGAATACCTGAGAGCACTTAAAAATATGTCATGCGCCATGATGCCATTCACTGTAAAGCGCATAAATTCGGCTCATGACAGCAATATTGCCGAAAACGGCTTTGCAAGCGCCTCACTTCTCCGTGAAATGCTTGAATATGACAACGACATCGCAAGCATTAGGGAATTTACCCCTCAGCTCTGGCAGGATGCAATTGAAGCTGCCGTATCAAAGGGCGAGATCGCCTCACTCAACAGACTCGAACGTGTTCTTCTTTATAAGCTCAGAAGCTGTAATGTCGAAGAAATAAAAGAGATAGACGATGTGGCTCAGGGACTTGAAAACAGAATTTACGGTGCAAGAATGGCAGGTTCTCTGGATGAACTGCTGTTTACTGTCAAGACTAAGAGATATACAATGGCACGTATAAGACGCATCATGCTCAAACTGCTCATAGGCGTTAAAAAGGACGATATGTCCCAGCTTCCGCCATACGGCAGGATACTTGCCTTCAATGAACGTGGCAGGGAGATCCTTGCAAAGGCTAAAAATGTGGCAAAGATACCTTATGCGGCTTCACTTGCAAAACTTTCTCAGGTCAGCGATATTGCTGAACGATTTGTTGAACTTGAAATAAGAGCGTCAGATATATACGGACTCGCTCTTGATACAGTGACCTCAGCCCAGAAGGATTACAGGGCAAAAATTATGATAGATATGGAGTAGAATCAAATGACAGGCAGATTTCTTAAATTTACCGCTGTTTCAGCCGCACTTCTGTGCCTGACAGCCTGTGGAAAATCCTCGGAAGTTACCAAGACGAAGGCAAGTTCTCAGGAAAGCACGGACTTGGTCAGCATGGAGGCAGAAGATGTCACAAAAGAAATTGAAACAGAACCTACGACAGAACCTTTCTCACTTGATGTGACTATGCCGAAAGGGCATAAAATTGCCAGAAAATCGGTAATTAAGAAATTCGAGACAGTGATGCAGGAACCTGAACTTCCTACAGGATGTGAAGTGACCGCTCTCTGTCAGACTCTCAATTTTCTCGGTTTTGATATCGACAAAGAAGAACTTGCCGATGAATTCATGCCTCTCGATACCGAAGGCTCGACTACTATGAATCACGCTTATATCGGTGATCCGAAGTTCTGCGACGGTTTCGGCTGTCTGCCGCCTGTTATCGTTCAGACCGCAGACGATTACTTCAAATCAATTAATTCACCATGCTATGCTGTTGATATGAGCGACAAAAAGCTCGAAGAACTTTTCTATCAGATCGAAGAAGGCAGACCGCTTATTGTATGGGCTACCATAGACCTCTGGGAATGTCCGAATGAACTGAGATGGACTACCGAGGACGGCGAAGAAATGTGGTTCAACGGTATGCAGCACTGCATGACTATATATGGCTATGACCTCGACAAAAACATAGTCTATGTTGCCGATCCTCTGCGTGGCAATATGGAATATGACCTTGAGCAGTTTGAGAGAATGTATGAGCTGCTTGAAGAAAAAGCTGTTGTTATCTGCGGTGATTCCGATACAGAGGGCGTTTATAATCCCGACAAGAACTACGAGCGCTCAGAATTCCTCAGCCGCAATGAGCAGGAACGCAAAAAAGAAGAAGAAGCAAGAAAACAGGCAGAAAAAGAGCGAAAAGAACGTGAAAAGGCTGAAAAGGAAGGCAGAGAAATCGTTACAGAACCGCCTACAGAGCCTCCGACACGTATCACTGCAGAGCCTCGCAGAAGTGAGTACATTTCACAGTATATCCCTCCTGTGACAGAATATGTCGCTGAGCTTTCCGAACCTGTCACCGAGCCTCCGACAGAAGCAGTTCAGCCGTCAGAAACTGAAGCACAGCCTGAATCACAGGCTGAAACACAGCCTCCGTATGTTCCTGACACAACACCTGATGTTCCGCCTGAAACTGTTCCTCAGCCTGTCGATACCCCTGAAACAGAGGAGGTCCCAGTTGATTAAAGGCGTGATCTTTGACCTTGACGGCACTCTCATCGACTCGATGAAGATATGGTATGGCATTGACCGTGAATTTCTCAGGGAAAACGGCGTGACAACCCCTCCCGAAGATATCTCAGACCGCATGAAAACTATGTCCGTAGACGAATCATCACAGTATTTCATCGATTTTTTCGGTCTTGACCTTACCAAGGAGTACGTCATTAAACGTATCGAGGAGCTTGTGCGTGTGCAGTATGAACAGAATATCCAATTGAAGCCGTTTGTGCACGATGCACTTGATTTCCTTGATAAAATCGGTATCCGGTACGGTGTGGCAACTGCGACATACAAGGGACTTGCAGAAGCTGTCCTAAGAAGATGCGGAATTATTGACAGATTTGCTTTTCTGCTCACGGATATCGAGTACCCTATGGGAAAAAGGCAGCCTGACATTTATCTCGGCGGCGCTGAACGTCTCGGCTGCAAGCCTGATGAAACACTCGTTATCGAGGATTCGCTTCACTGCATTGAAACGTCAGTGAACGCCGGCTTTATCACCGCAGGTATTTACGATGCCGCCGCAGATGCCGATAAACAGCGTATTATCGAGCTGTCTGACTTCTATCTTGATTCACTTGATGAACTGAAAAATATATTTAAATAATTATGGCGAACAATGTTCGCCTTCTCTTTTGTAAAGGAGTTTATATGAAAAAAGTTCTGGTCGGTATGAGCGGCGGAGTTGACAGCTCTGTTGCCGCTTTGCTTCTGAAAGAGCGTGGCTTTGATGTTACAGGCGTTACGCTGAAACTTTTCTCGGACGAGGATATCGCTGATGCCCTTACCGAAGGCAAGACGTGCTGTGCCCTCTCTGATGCCGAAGATGCCCGAAAAGCCGCAGAAAAACTCGGTATCGTCCACCATATTTTTGACTTCCGTGAATTTTTCCGTGAACGTGTAATGAAAAAATTTGCGGACTGCTATATATCGGGCAAAACGCCCAATCCATGCATAGAATGCAACAGGCACATCAAATTCGGTCATATGCTTGAACGTGCCCTTGAAATGGGATTTGACGGCATTGCAACAGGTCACTATGCTGTTTCGGAATATGATGCAAATTCAGGCAGATGGCTTCTGAAACGCCCTAAAGACCGCAGCAAGGATCAGACCTACGTCCTCTATTCTCTCACTCAGGAACAGCTTGCACATACTGTTTTTCCTCTCGGTGAACTTGAAAAAACTCAGGTCCGTGAGCTTGCACAAAAGGCTGTTCTTGGCAATTCAGACAAGCCTGACAGTCAGGATATATGCTTTGTTCCCGACGGAGATTACGCTTCATTCATCATGCGGCATACCGGCTATGTGCCGATATCAGGCAATTTCACCGATATGGACGGTAAAATTCTCGGTCAGCACAAGGGTATCATAAACTATACTGTAGGTCAGCGAAAAGGTCTCGGAATCGCCCTCGGTCATCCTGCATATGTAGTAAAAAAAGACATTGAAAATAATACTGTAACGCTCGGTCTTGAAGCCGACCTTTACACCAATTCACTGATCGCAGATGACTTCAATCTGATCTCAGCAGCCGAACTTTCCCAGCCAATGCGTGTCACTGCCAAAACACGCTACAGTCAGAAAGAACAGCCCGCCGTCCTTTCATATCTTGGAAACGGCGAATATCTCGTTGAATTTGACCAGCCGCAAAGAGCTGTCACAAGCGGTCAGGCCGTCGTTCTCTATGACGGAGATATCGTTGTCGGCGGCGGTACAATAAGATAAGGAACTGCTATGGAATATAAATTTGAAAAACTGACAGATAAAATATATGTATGCGCAAGCACAGACCATCGTTTCGGAACTGATGCCTTTCTTCTTGCTGATTTTTCGCAGTACAGACATAAGGACAAAGCCTGCGACCTCGGCACAGGCTGCGGCATTATTCCGCTCATCATGCAGAAAAAAATGCCGCCTCAGATAACCTATGCGGTCGATATTCAGGAGGGCGCTGTAGAACAGCTCTGCATGGGCATCGAAAAAAGCGAAACACATGGCATTGTCCCGATTTGTGCTGACCTCAAGGAACTATGGGACGGTGCTCCGCTCGGACAGCTCGACCTCGTCACCTGCAATCCCCCGTACAAGGCTGTGAATGCAGGTTTTCAGAGTGTCATAACTGCCCAGAAGATCGCCCGTCATGAAATAATGTGCAATATCGATGATGTATGCGGTGCGGCTGAAAAACTGCTGAAATTCGGCGGCAGACTGTGCGTCTGCAACCGTCCAGAACGCCTCAGCGATGTCATTGCCGCTATGAAAAATCACAATATTGAACCGAAACGCCTCCGCTTTGTGTCAAAAAATCCCGATGAAGCCCCGTGGCTTTTCCTTATCGAGGGCAAAAAAGGTTCAAAGCCGTTTATGGTCGTTGAACCTCAGCTATACATACGAAGCGAAAACGGCTTTTCGGATGAACTGCAAAAAATCTACTCAACAGGAAAGGAACAGCTATGAGCGGAATACTTTACATCATCGGAACTCCGATAGGCAATATGGAGGATATCACTCTCCGTCAGCTCGATACTCTCGGCAGCGTTGACTTCATCTGCGCCGAAGATACGAGAGTAAGCCTCAAACTCCTCAATCGCTATGAAATAAAAAAACAGCTCGTCAGTTTCCATGAACACAGCTCAAAAGCCGATGCACAGCATATTATCGACAGAATAATGAACGGCGAGAACTGCGGCATAGTAACAGATGCAGGTATGCCATGCATTTCAGACCCCGGCGAAGTTCTCGTAAAAATGTGCGCCGAAAACGGCATCGAGGTAAAAGTAGTGCCCGGTCCGAGCGCAGTTGTTTCGGCTGTTGCTGTCTCCGGTCTGAGCACACGCCGATTTACGTTTGAAGGATTTCTCCCCGTTCCCAAAAAAGAAAGAGCCGAACGACTTGAACTCCTGAGAAACGAGACTGCGGTCATGGTTTTCTACGAAGCTCCGCATAAACTAAAAACTACCCTTGCCGACCTTGCGGATTTTTTCGGCGGCGAAAGACGTATATCACTCTGCCGTGAGCTTACAAAAATACACGAGGAAGTCCTCAGAATGACACTTGCGGATGCTGTTGAATACTATTCGGAACATGAACCAAAAGGCGAATTTGTTCTGGTTCTTGAAGGAAAAAATACCGATGTTTCCGAAGAAATAACCATAGAACAGGCTCTCGCTCAGGTCAGAATGCTCATAGATATGGGCGAAAAGCCTACTGATGCGTGCAAGGCTGTTGCTAAGGAAACAGGTTTCAGAAAGGGCGAGCTTTATTCGGCTTTTTGCGGTGAATAATCGTCAAAAAATTTGAAAAACTAAAAATATATCTGAAATACTTGAATTTTATATCGTTTTGTGGTATAATATTACGTAATATCATATTGTAACTCCCATTAATTTTATTTTTTAATAATCAGTACAGGTTATTTTTTATTTATTTTCCGGATATACATAACGTATATCTTCCGCATCAATGCGGTGAAAGAGGTTCTATTATGATTGATTTACATTGCCACACTACGCTGTCCGACGGCTCTCTCGGCATCGAAGATGTCATCGAACAGGCTAAACGTACCAATATTGAATGGCTCTCAATTACTGACCATGATACCATGGCTTCGTTTTCAAGAGCCGATGTACTCGCTGAACGTGCAGGCGTAAAAATTCTCCACGGCGTTGAACTTTCCGCATGGGACAAAGAGAGAAACCGCAAAGTCCATATCCTCTGCTATGCCCCATCAAAGCCTAACCGCCTTGAAGGTCTGTGCCTTAAATGCTGCGAGATAAGACGTGACTGCTCAAAGGAAATGATCGAGAAGGTCATGCAGAAATTCCCGATAACTCAGGAAAGCATACTAAAGCATACCACAGGTTCAAAGAGCATTTTCAAACAGCACATCATGCGTGCGCTTATCGATTACGGCTATGCTCTTGAATTCTACGGCGAGCTTGATAAGGAGCTTTTCAACCCGCAGTTCGGCTCATGCTATGTTGAGCGTGAATACCCCGATGTAAATTTCGTCATCGATCTTATACATACCTCAAAGGGCGTTGCCGTAATGGCTCACCCTGCACAGTATGACAGCATCGAACTTCTCGAAGAACTTGCAAAACAGGGACGTATCGACGGTGTTGAGATCGATCACTATTCGGCTGACGAAAGCTATAAAAAACGCCTTATCGAAATTGCCGAAAAATATGACCTTATACAGACAGGCGGCTCGGATTTCCACGGTCTTTACAATAATGTACCGACTCACCTCGGCAGCGGTCAGACCACCAAGGAAAACCTTGACAGAATACTCAAGCTTGCCGCTTCCCTGAAACAGACCTGACAGGAGGCTAAATGGAAGTTAAAATCATACCTGCAATAATATGTCTGCTGATGTTCGGACTGTTCGCAGCCCCGATACTCACACATATCCTCAATGTCGGAAATATTGCGGGAATGCTTATTTCAGGCATACTGACTCTGATATTTATTTTCTGGAAACCTTTCAGGAAGCTTGTCTCAGCCATCTGGGACAAGCCCCTCGGAAAGGTTTTCATATGTATTTTTTCAGCCATCGTCTGTGTCTGCATAGTACTCTCGGTTATCATGAGCGTACTTATGGCAAGAGAGATCCATGATCCGCCCAAAGACGAAAATACCACACTTATTGTCCTCGGCTGCAAGGTCAAAAACGGCAGACCGTGCCTTATGCTGAAACGCCGGCTTGATGCCGCCTATGACTATCTCAGTCAGCACGACAGCGTGAATGTCATCGTTTCAGGCGGAAAGGGCGATGACGAGTCGATAAGTGAGGCTCAGTGCATGATGGAATATCTCACTGAAATGGGTATCAGCCGTGAACGTATTTTCATGGAGGACAGATCAGTGAATACTGTTGAAAACCTGAAATTCTCAAAGAAGATCGCTGAGAATGAAGGACTTCCGCAGCAGTTTACTCTCGTCACCGACGGTTTTCACCAGTACCGTGCCGAAATGCTGGCAGAAAAGATAGGTATGCATCCGAACAATATCTCAGGCTATACTTCATGGTATATCGTTCCCACATACTGGGTAAGAGAATGGCTCGGAATCGCATACTACAAGGTTTTCGGCTGAGGTTTAAGCCATGAACTGGACTGTAAAGCGACTATCTGACGGAAAATATCTCTATTCTTCTCACATCTATGTCTGTGAACGTGTTTTTGCAAGGCGATTTCACAGCGAAAAACAGGCAAATGCCTATGTGAGAGACAACGGACTGCTGCGTACTGACCATATCACAGAACCGCTTTCCGATGATGAGGCAGAAATGCTGAAAAAAGAGCTGAATGACCTTGTTCAGCAAAATTTTTATACTAAGTAAAGGATTGATTATTGTGAAAATTGCTTTTTCAACTCTCGCCTGTCCTGACTGGGCATGGTCGGATATCTATTCTATAGCCAAGGACTTCGGTTTCGACGGCATTGAGATCAGAGGACTCGGCAATGAGATCTTTTCAGTCAAAGCCCAGCCTTTTACTGAAAAACAACTCCCTGCAACCGTTGAGAAGCTGCGTTCACTAAATCTTGAAATACCATGTCTTTCCTCCGGTGCCTGCCTGAAATTCAGGGATAAATTCAGCATCGCTGAAAATGAAGTGCTTGAATATGCAAAGCTTGCACAGAAGATCGGTGCTTCATTCATCAGAATACTTGCAGATCTTGAACCTGCACCAAAGGATGATGTGGATGATGAACTTATCATCGAATCACTGAAAAAACTCGTTCCTATTGCTGAAGAATACAACGTCACTCTCCTCGTTGAGACAAACGGCGTATACTCCGATACAGCCCGTCTTGCTGAGGTGCTCCGCAAAGTCGGAAGCCGCAAGGTCGCTGCTCTCTGGGATATGCACCACCCTTACCGTTTCGGTGGCGAATCACCTGAGACTACTGTTGCAAATCTCGGCGAATTTATCAAGTATATCCAGGTAAAGGACAGCGTCATGAACGAAAGCGGCGCTGTTGAATACCGTATCATGGGCACAGGTGATATCCCTGTCAAGGAAATGATAAAGGCTGTGGAGTCCATCAATTACAACGGCTATATTTCACTTGAATGGGTAAAGCGCTGGTCCCGTGACCTCAGTGACGGCGGTATCGTTATTCCGCAGTTTGCCGAGTATATGTCACCATACAGAACAAAGCACAAGCACTCTCTCCAGACCAATATGAGAGGTGACGGTCAGTATCCGTGGCCGAAGGAGCGCATCCTCAACTATACCTTCCCTGATATTCTTGACCGTATCTGCGACCAGTTCCCGAATCAGTATGCATTCCGCTATACTGAGCTTGATTATACAAGAACCTATCCTGAATTCCGTGATGATGTTGACACATTTGCACGTTCACTCCTCGCTATGGGCGTTAAAAAGGATGACCACGTTGCAATATGGGCTACAAATATCCCTCAGTGGTACATTGCTTTCTGGGCAGTTACAAAAATCGGCGCTGTACTTGTTACAATGAATACCGAATATCGTATCCACGAAACCGAATATCTCCTCCGTCAGTCAGATACAATGACTCTTATCATGATAGACGGCATCAAGAATATAAACTATGTGGATATTATCAAGGAGCTCTGTCCTGAACTTGAAACCTGTCAGCCTGGTCAGCTCCACTCAAAAAGACTGCCGTACCTCAGAAATATCATTACGGTCGATTCAAAGAATAACGGCTGCTATACATGGGATGAAGCAGTTGCGCTTTCTGAAAAAGTACCGTACAGCGATGTCGAGGCTATCCGCAAGACCATCAGCATTCACGATGTCTGCAATATGCAGTACACATCAGGTACAACAGGCTTCCCGAAGGGCGTTATGCTCACTCACTACAACGTTGTCAACAACGGCAAGGCTATCGGCGACTGCATGGATCTTTCCACTGCCGACCGAATGATGATACAGGTACCGATGTTCCACTGCTTCGGCATGGTTCTCGCCATGACCGCTTCTGTGACTCACGGCGTTACCATGTCCCCTATCACACGTTTCTCACCACGTAAGGGGCTTGCCTGCATAAATCAGGAAAAGATAACCTGTTTCCACGGCGTTCCTACAATGTTCATCGCTATGCTCGGTCATGCAGACTTTGAAAAGACCGATTTCTCACACATGAGAACAGGCATCATGGCAGGTTCTCCGTGTCCTATCAAAACAATGCAGGACGTTATCGAAAAAATGCATATGTCCGAAATATGCATAACTTACGGACAGACCGAGGCTTCACCCGCAACTACCATGAGCAAGACTACTGACTCTCTCGAACAGCGTGTAAATACTGTCGGAGGTCCTATCTTTGGCGTAGAATGCAAAATTGTTGACCCTGAGACAAATCAGGAGCTGCCTGACGATACAGACGGCGAATTTGTCGCAAGAGGATACAATATCATGAAGGGCTACTATAAAATGGCTGAGGCTACTGCCGCTGCTATTGACTCCGAGGGCTGGCTGCATACAGGAGACCTTGCAAGAAGACGTTCCGAGGACGGCTACTTCAAAATAACAGGACGTATCAAGGACATGATAATCCGTGGCGGCGAAAATATCTATCCGAAGGAGATCGAGGACTTCCTCTATACTAATCCGAAGGTTAAGGACGTTCAGGTCATCGGCGTTCCGAGCGAGGACTACGGCGAGGAGATAATGGCTTGCATCATCCTCAAAGAAGGCGTGACCTGCGATGCAGACGAGATCAAACAGTTCTGCCTCGACAGAATGGCAAAGCACAAGTGTCCGAGCTATGTTGATTTCGTTGACAGCTTCCCGATGAATGCTGCCGGAAAGATACTCAAATACAAAATGAGAGAACAGGCTGTTGAAAAACTCAATCTTCAGAAGGCTAACAGTATAGTCACTGCTTGACAAATGCATTCTGATGTGGTATAATAATTCATGCAATTGAATAAAGATTTGCAGGGGAGCTGCTTTGCGGCTGAGAAGATTATATCTGACCCTTTGAACCTGTCGGTTAGTACCGTCGTAGGAAGCAAGTTTATCAGCTTACTTTGTGCACACTCCGATGGGGTGTGCATTTTTTGTATGCCCCGGAGAATCGGTACTTCCTGCGTTTCTCTGTAAATTGTGAAAGGAAGTATTTTTTATGAAAAACTCAAAAACCAGAACACTTGTCGAAGGCGCTGTCATGCTGTCGCTTGCCATTGCACTCAGCTTTATCACGCCATTTCAGAGACTTCTTCCGTTCGGCGGCTCGATAACTCTCATGTCAATGCTGCCAATATGCGTTTTCAGCATCAGAAACGGAATCGCCAAGGGACTGAGCGTATCATTTCTTTTTGCGGCATTCCAGCTATTTCAGGGCGCTGTCAGAGACGGAGTATTCGGCTGGGGATTGTCCGCCTCAATGCTTGTCGGCTGTGTGATGTTTGATTACATCATCCCCTTCACAGTCATCGGATTTGCAGGCATTTTTCGCAAATACGGCATGAAAGGCTGGATATCAGGCTCGGTCATGGTGATGGTGATGAGGTTTGCAAGCCATGTTATTAGCGGTATTGTTATATTTGCGGCTACCGTAAAGATATGGGACAGCCTTGATTTTGTTGCTGAAAACAAATACATCTACAGCCTTGTATATAATGGTGCGTATATGCTTCCTGAAATTCTGCTGACGACTCTTGGTGCAGTTGTTCTTTTCCGTGTGCCGCAGACAAAGCGTATGTTTGCCGTTCAGGAGGCAAACTGACCTGACATCACGGCTTTGCTGAATAAAATAAAAACGCTGTATATCGTTTTTGACGATGTACAGCGTTTTTTTGATGAATTGGTCTGAGTGACGGGACTTGAACCCACGGCCTCTACCACCCCAAGGTAGCGCGCTACCAACTGCGCCACACCCAGACAGTGCAATCAGCAATTCAACGTTTATAATTATAACACAAAAAAACTAAATAGTCAATACCTGACCGGAAAAAATTTTCAATTTTTGTTTTCTTTGCTTTTATACATTTCATAAGGCATGATTCTTATGCATTCATGGAAACAGTTTTCAACACTATTTTCATTTTCTTTTGTTGCATTTGTACAACATAAACAATAGAGGTAAATATTTTTTTACATTCATAATTTATCTTATAATCAACTTTTTTGAGCGGTTTTTTTCATTTTCTGTTCAAAAACTTATGAATTTGCAGCTAATTAGTAAATACAATATCCTATTATTTGCGGTGCATATGACAATATAGATATATTAGCAGTTCCTTTTATTGGCAGGTTGCAACAAAAAATAATATATATAACCAATTTACGTTAAATTAATGACGTAGTTATGGTTTATCAGTGTAATATGTCAAAAAAGTATTGACAAGTCAACCAAATTATGGTATTATATATACAGAAACACAAAAGCAACAGCAACACACAAACAACAAACCAATCGCAATATTTTACGAGGTGAACAATATGCACGAAATTACAGAAAACGCATCTCTTGAAATGACCAACGTTCTCTCTTTCAGAGGCAAGGTCACACAGCAGCGCATGGGTGATATTGCAAAAGAAATGGCAGATATCATCAAAATAAACGGCGCTCAGAAAACTATGTCAGGCGTTTCGGCTACTTTTGCAGTCGATACCTCCGGCAGTGAACCTGAACTGGATATCGAAATAATGTATCCGCTTGACAGAGATATCTATGTACCTGCCCCATACACCATCAAACCTGTTTTCCGTCTGAGAAACGCAGTAAAGATAAGGCATATGGGTAATCCGGCTACTATGCAGGAAACTGCAAACGAGCTGATGCAGTATATCAAATTCAAAAAACTCACGCCTATAACAGCCGGTTACAATGTAACCGTTCAGGAGCCTTCGGGTCCCTATGATGTTGACAGTCTTATCGCAGATATATACATCGGCATAAGCGACAACATTCTTTAAGTTAATTATGGTTTAACCGCATGGAAAAGCGTACGGTTTCCAAGTCGGTTTACCTTAATGTTCATATTTTTTTAAATTTATTTATATTATAGGAGGATTTAACCATGGACAATTTTATGACAAACGGCTTCACAGAGCTTAGCGAGATCGAAATCAACGAAATCGACGGTGGTAAGTGGTACAACGGTGTTCTCACAGCTATGGGTGGCGTAGCATCTACTCTCGGTGCTTGCACACTTATCGGCGGCGCTGGTGTTGGCACTCTTGGTGTTGGCTTCTTAGCAGCAGTAGGCCCTGTAGGCTGGGCTTGTCTCGGCGTTGGTGCTATCGGCGCAGCAGCAACAGGTTTTGCTACAGTTGACGCTTGGAAATCATAATCGAAGCGGCGAATAACTGAATGATCAATGTTTAAGCTGCACAATTATTCCAATAGTTGTGCAGCTTAATTCACTTTACGCACATACGCCCTATGCCGAAAATCGGCTTTCCATGTGAGGTAGAATGATGAACACAGTTTTAAAGCTCGTTATTTTCATAGCTCTTGCAGCATCAATTTTCCTTTTCATTTCAAACAACAATATCGTTATCATTTCAATATCAGGCATTGTTATCATTATTGCCTCTCTCCTGATGTCAGAATTGTTCGTTGACAAAAAAAATGCGGAAAAAGTCACTTTCGCTTCTCAGGAAATTTACCTCATAAAGCAAAACAATCTCGCTGCCTCAGATGGCAATGCACAAACCAGCGTCGGCAGCTTCTATTCACGCACAGTAGGTATTATCGATCCTGTCATAATTTTTGACAAGGATAAGTTTGAAACGCTTTCGGATGCTGAAAAATCAGCTCTGATCTATCATGAGCAGTATCATGTCAAAGAGCACCATCAGCTCAAAAGATTTCTCCTTTATGCAGGTATGATAGCCCTGTTTGTATGCATCAGATTTTTCGCCATTAAGGAAAATACGCCTGTGATATGCATAGGTCTTGTCCTTCTTGCGGCTTACATCTTCTGTTTTGTTCTGTTTTTCAGAAAAAACGAATTTGATGCGGATGCATACTCAGTCAAGGAAATGAAAGAGTCGGCTACTCTCACTTCATTCCTTGAAAATAAACTAAAAAACGAAAATTCCAAGGGTTTAAGTCTTCACCCTTCTGTTGATAAACGAATAGAGAATATCAAATAATTCATGTTCATTCCTGATGCTTTCTATTATGGATGACTTCTGCCGCATTTTCGCCAAGCGGCATCATTGTGAATTATTTCCTGATATTTCTTGTGTTACTCATTTACTTTAACAAGTAAATGAGTTATTTTTTTGCATATTCAAACAAAATATATAATCATCAGCAAAATTATTTCATCATTTTAATTATGCATTATAGCAATTATTTTATAGACAAATACGTAAAATAATGATATAATGTTAATGCTGATTTTAAGGCAACACCGCACAAAGTCGTTAGACGTGCTTTGTGCGGTGCTGCCTTAAGAAAGTGAATTTTCAGCAAATTCTCTAAAAGGAGTAAAACTATGGTCAAAAAACTTGTGGCAGGCATTCTTAGTCTGCTGGTCAGTTCCTCTGCGGTCACACCTTCCCTAATGACCACATTTGCAGCGGAAACTAACCCAATCATCACAACGACTGACGGAGACACTTCAGACGCTGATCTGCTCTCAGCATCAAGCGCCAAACTCAGTAACACTGACGAAATACAGAAGTATATCAACATGGTAAAGATTCCCGAAATACCTGTTGATGCAAAAATTCTTGAAGAAGGTCAGATTGGCGTTGATGTTTTCTATAAACTCTATGAAAACGGCGTTCTCAGCGTTACGGGGTCGGGCGATATGTATGTTTCCGCACCGAATATTGAGAACCGATTCCTTATCTCTGCTATTGTTTTCAGCGAGGAAGTCACTTCTATCGCAGGCGATGCTTTCCAAAACTGTACCGCACTCAAACAGCTCTATGTCCCCGGTACGGTGAAAACTATCGGCAGCGGCGCATTTTCCGGATGTACAGCCCTCACTGACGCAGTTATCGCTGACGGCGTTGAGTCGCTCGGAAACGAACTTTTCGCCTCCTGTTCTTCACTTACAAACGTTACACTGCCGTTTGCAGGTAATTCAATCGAAAAAATAGAAGACGGCTCAACCTATATCATTCCGCACATTTTATTTGCAGACCGTGAATTTGAAAACGGAACACGTACAGAATTGACTTTGTGGAGGGACTGTGTGTATTTAGCAGATTCGCTAAGAACTGTTAATATAACAGGCGGTTCAGTTCTTACGAAATGTGCTCTCATTAATATGTCTGGATTAAAGAATGTAAATCTTGCTGACTCGATAAAAGAGATCAGAGACAGCGCATTCAGCGGATGTTCTTCACTTTCACAGTTTACCTGCGGCGACAAGATGGATCTCGTAGGAAATTCTGCTTTCTTAAACTGTGCTTGTCTCCCTGATGTAATTTCATATGCCAAGATCAACGGAGACAACGCATATAACGGCTGTACATCACTTACTGATATCACAGTTCAGGGCGACGTCGGAAATTCTGCATTTGCAAACTGCACAAGCCTTAAAAAAGCTGTTCTTACAAAATCTGTAACAAGCATCGGCAATGCAATTTTTGCCGGATGCTCATCTATCGAAGATATTACACTGCCGTTTGCAGGAAATAACCTTGAAGACGTAAATGCAAACGAAACCGCAATTCTTCCGCACCTTTTGTTTGCAGATAATGAATTTGACGGAGGAACACGTACAGAATTGACTTGGTGGAGAGACTGTGTGTATTTCCCGAATTCATTAAAAACCATCAATATCACAGGCGGTTCAATTATTCCGACAAACGCTTTTCTGAAGATGTTCTCTGTCACCACAGTTTCTCTTGATGATTCTATCACTGAAATAAAAGACAGTGCATTCAGCAACTGTACTTCACTTTCACAGCTCAACTGCAATAAAGATATCAGGGCATTCGGAAACAACGCTTTCCTGAACTGCTCATCACTCAAAAATATTACCCCGAATGTTGCAAACATCGGAAATTCGGCTTATGAAGGCTGCTGTTCCCTCGGCAATTTCACTTTCTCAAAGGATACTGAAACTATAGGTGACTACGCTTTCGCAGGCTGTACATCACTTACCGAGATCACTGTCCCTGGCACTGTAAAATCCATTGGCTACGGTGCATTCGGCAATTGCCCCAATCTTAAAAAGGCTGTTATTTCTGACGGTGTTGAAACGCTCGGAGATGCACTTTTCTATAGCTGTCCCGCAATCGAAAGCATCACTCTCCCATTTGCAGGCAATTCAATCGAAACAATAGAAAACGGTACAACCTCTATCATTCCGCATCTTTTATTTGCAGATATCGAATTTGAAAACGGAACACGTACAGAATTGACTTGGTGGAGAGACCGTGTATTTCTCCCGAATTCATTAACGACCATCAATATAACAGGCGGTCCGGCTGTTCCGACAAACGCTTTCATCAACATGAACGGAATTACGACCGTAAATCTTGCCGCCTCAATAACAGAAATAAGAGACAGCGCATTCAGCGGATGTTCTTCACTTTCTCAGTTCACCTGCGGCGACAAGATGGATCTCGTAGGAAATTCTGCTTTCTTAAACTGTGCTTGTCTCCCTGATGTAATTTCATATGCCAAGGTCAACGGAGAAAATGCCTACAACGGCTGTACATCCCTTACTGATATTACTATTCAGGGCGACGTCGGAAATTCCGCATTTGCCAACTGCACAGGCATTAAAAAAGCTGTTCTTACAAATTCAGTAAAGAACATTGGCAATGAAATTTTCGGCAGCTGCGCTTCACTTGAAGAAATTACACTGCCATTTGCAGGTAACACTCTTGAAAGCGTAAATGCAAACGATACTACAATTCTTCCGCATCTTTTATTTAACGATACCGCATTTGATGGTGGAACACGTACAGAATTGACTTGGTGGAGGGACTGTGTGTGTTTCCCGAATTCATTAAAAGCCATCAATATAACAGGCGGTTCAATTATTCCGACAAACGCTTTTCTGAAGATGTTCTCTGTCACCACTGTTACCCTTGGCGATTCAATTACTGAGTTCAAAGACAGTGCTTTTAAAGGCTGTTCTTCACTTTCTCAGTTCACCTATGGTGACAAGATCACTCTTATAGATAACTCAGCTTTCAGAGGATGTTCATCACTTAAAAGCTTCAACATCTCAAAGTATGCTGAAACTATCGGTGAATATGCTTTCGCTGACTGTTCATCACTTACAGAAATAACTGTTCCGGGCAATGTTTACTCTGTAGGCAACGGCGCATTCGGCAACTGCGCATCACTTGAAAAGGCTGTTATCTGCGACGGTGTTGTTTCACTTGGGAATGAACTTTTCTATAGCTGTCCGTCACTTGAAAGCATCACTCTGCCGTTTGCAGGCAATTCAATCGAAACAATAGAAGACGGCTCAACCTCTATCATTCCGCATCTTTTATTTAACGATACCGCATTTGATGGTGGAACACGTACAGAATTGACTTGGTGGAGAGACTGTGTGTGTTTCCCGAATTCATTAAAAGCCATCAATATAACAGGCGGAAACATTATCCCGAATCAGGCATTCCTCAAACTTTCAGGTCTCACATCAGTCGGCATTTCAAAGGGCATTGATCTTATCTATGCTGATTCATTCTCAGGCTGTTCAGCCCTTACAGATGTATACTACACAGGCTCTGAAAGCGAATGGAAAAAGGTCGGCGTTGAGGATGGCTCTGTAATTAAAAATGCCACTATCCACTACGGCAATGATCCGAGACCTGTGACTACTGCTGTCAGAAGAACCACTACTACAACCACAACGACCACTACCACAACTACCACTGCAAAGCCTACATCTTCCACAACTTCAACTACTTCAACTGTTAAGCCAACATCTACTACAACTGCAAAGCCAAGCACAACTACTATCAAAACAACAACCACTACTGCAAAACCGACTACTACTTCCACAACGACAACAGCTAAGCCAACCACAACTTCAACCACAACAACTGTAAAGCTTACATCAACTTCAACCACGACCACCGCAAAGCCTACATCAACTTCTGCAACTACCACTGCTGTCACAACAACTACCACGACCACAATGGCAACTGTTGAGATAAACAAGGTAGATGTCAATGGCGTTCAGGTTGCAGATGCATACCTCTCCTTGTCAGGCAAAAATGCTGACGGCTCAAAGATAATCTTCACTTCAGACCAGATAAAAGTCGGCAAGGGCGGTAAGACCATCAGTGCCGCAAATGATGTACTTGTATGGGCCACAGGCAGTGAAAAAACAACATTTATCCTCGGAGAAGGTACATATACACTCCATGAAATTGCTTCTCCTGAAGGATATGAAAAAGCCGCAGACATCACCTTCACTGTAAAAGACGGCGGAGTCTACGGTATGGATGCAGTTGAAATGGTCGATAACTATGCTGCGACCACTACAACTAAGCTCACAACAACGACAACCAGAAAAACCAACACTACAACAGCAGTTTCTTCCACAACAACTGCTGTTACAACTACTCAGCCTGTAAATCCTGAAGACCTCCCGAAGCTCAAAGTCAAGGGTGAGCTTACCGCAACTCCTATGACTCTTGATGAAATAGTTGAGGCAGGCATTGACCTCAACGACGAAGCAAACTATCACCACTTCAACTACACTATTGAAATGGATTTCGACTCAGAGCCTGTTAAAATCGTAAAGGACGGCGGCTCTGTCAAAATGGACTTCACCGCTTTCAGCTATCCTATGCCGGGCGGCGAAATTCCGGGCGAGGGCGGCGGAGTTTCCCTGTCATCAGGAAGCTATACCTATGTTCCGCAGATGAATGCTTCCGTAAAGTATGAAAAGGTCAACAACGAGGAAATGTTCATCATCGTTTACGGCGAAAGCAAATGGCTCAAGGAATTTTACAGAGTTCAGCTCCTCGTTTTCAACTTTGATGACAAAACTCTCGAAAACTGCTCTGCCGAGCTTAATTTCGACGAGAACGGCTTATCCCTCAGAGAAAGCGAAAAGCTCCAGAATGTTCCTGACCTCAAGCCAAACAGCTCTCTTGATGTACAGTGGTATCTCTGCGGCGATAAAGCCGGAGATTATCCGCTTAGCGCCACATTCAAAGGCGAATGCGAAGGCAAGGAAATGGAATATACCTTTGAAACAGAGGAAGACCTCCATGTTTATGCCGAAAATGCCCTGAAAATGACTATCGAGGCAAACAAATATTCATTCTATCTCCAGCCGTACACATTCTCCATCAGAATAAAGAACGTTTCCGACAAGCCTGTTTACCATATCTCAAACAGAATAAAGAACGTTGAACACGGCTATTACATCGACAGAAAATATGACGAAAACGACAAGCTTATCGATGAAGGAACAAAGGTCATTCTCTCTGACGGCCTGAATAAGACAGTTTCTACTGATGAACTGAAACCGGGCGAGTCGATCGATGTTGAGATCACTATCGAAGACCTCTGGTATTCAGATGACGAAAGAAAGATAAATGCCTCTTACGACAAGCGCCTGTTCTATGCACTTGAAGGCAATTCTGCAATGCTTGAAGCATATGCAAGATATCTTGCAAGAAACAATGACGTTATCGTTCCGCATATCCTCAAAAACTACTTTGTTACTACACTCACAGGCTCAGATGTTGAAATTCCGTATGAATTCATCATCACTGACAACAACAACAGACCATATCACATCTTTACTTCAACTCACGATATTTCTTCAAATTTCGACCACATAATAACATACATCACTCCTGACGGTGAAAACTACGCTCAGGACTTCATCAAAGTCGGCGCAGGAAAAATGACTCCTGATGAATTATTTGAAAAGTATCAGATAAACGCTCACGAGGTAAAAGAATATATCAGAGCCAACCAGCCTGAACACCATATTGATATCGATGACCTGTTCATTCTCGGCGCAAACTTCGGCATTACCGATGCAGTAACCGTTAATACTTCAAGATACTTCACATTTGAAGCTCCTGAAGGCGTTACAGCTAACGTTTATATAACTGATGCTGACGGCAAAAAAATCGCTCTTGACGGGAAGGACAACGCTGTTTCACTCAGCGTAAGCGGCGGCAGATACACATCAAAGGACAATGTTCTTGCACTTTCAGATTTTGCTGCTCTTGAATTCATTCCGCATATCGCTGACAAGCCAATGTTGATCCATGTTGATTTCAGCGACGGATATCAGGTTAAATATCCTGTAGTCGGCGTTGATGAGCACGACTGCAAGGAATGCGGAGCAAAGGACTATATCCTCCTCACACCTCCGACCGACAAAACAGAAGGTACTGCAACAAGAAACTGCTCATACTGCGGCGAACTTGTAAGCTCTCTGGTAATTCCTGCAAACAGCAATGCCATGAGCTCAAACGGCGATATTTTCGAGAATGTTGACGATATTGAATACTACTTCAATGAACTGAGAGAAAAGAATGACAAGACTGCCAATGACGAAATGAACGTTACAATATTCGGCAGACTTCTCCTCACAAAGAATGTTGTTATCCCTGCAAATGTAAATGTTACAATCCACTCAGAAGCATTTATCGAACCAACATCAACAGGCAAGCTTATAGTTCTTGGCAAGCTTGACAGAAGCGCAAATCCTGATTTCAAGTGCTATGCAGGAGTTACACTCCACTACTGGGACGGCTGTACAGAAATTTTCCCTGCCGAATACGGCTCAATAGTAACAGCACTTCCTGTTCTCAGAGAAAAATGCGGTTTCTGCGGCTGGTTCACTGATGCAGAATGCAAAAACGGCTTCACTCCGTTCATGGCTGCTGAAGCTGCAAACAATCCTGAATTCTACAACAGCGCCCGCCACAGCTTCAATGATGACGGAATATGCACGGAATGCGGTCAGGCAAAGAATAATCTCGACTCATTCCTCAAAGCATATGTAACTCTTGACAACAGCATTTCACTAAAATTCATCATGTCCGTAAATGACATCGCTCTTGTATATAAGAATGCATACATCAAGTTCACTTTTGAAAACGGCGCTTACTATACACAGAAGCTCACCGATGCTGAAAAGAATAAAAACGGAGAATATGTTTTCACCTGCCCTGTTCCGGCATCAAAGATATCCGAGACAGTTAAGGCTCAGATTTTCTACAACAGCAAAATTTCCGGCTCATACCTTGAATACAGCGTTGAAAAGTATATCGATGCTGTTCTTGGAAATGCCGAAAAATACGACAGTGCAACAGTTGAATGCATTGAAGCTCTCCGTGACCTTGGCATTGCAATGAAGAACTACAGTGAAAACAAGCCTGTTGAAAAGATAAAAGACAAAGAGATCAGTATCGGCAGTCAGTACAATGCATCAGTAAACGTAAACAGCAGCAAAATTACTCTGAAAAGCGCATATCTCTCTGTTGATGATGCTGTAAACCTCTATGTAAAATTTACCCTTGCAGACGATGTATCTGTAAGTGACTATATTTTCACTGTTGATGGAAAAGAAGTAAAGCCTGTACTTTCAGACGGTGTATATGTCGTAAGCATTATGAATATTGCTCCTGCACGCTATGACGAAATGTTCAGCATAAAGGCTGTTTCAAAGACAAATGCAGAAGAATATGCATCGCTTGAATACGGCTGCTTCACTTACTTCAAGTCAGTTCTTAACAGCAATTTCGATGACTCTGTAAAAAATGCGATCAGCACACTTTATTTCTACAACAGAGCATTTGAAAATATGGCAAAATAAAAAAACAACACCGTACAAATCACGTTTAACGGATTTGTACGGTGCTGAAAAAAATATAAGGAGAAAACAAAATGACCAAATATACTTCACCTGAAATTGAAGTTATCAGATTTGACAGCGAAGATGTTATCACTACTTCGGTAACACTGCCTGAGATCCCGTTATCCTGATAACAAAAAAAGACCGCAGATGCCAGACGTCTGCGGTCTTTTTATTCCCCATACCCTATTGCAGATGAACTTTTATCCCTTGACAACGCCGACTGTGAACATTTTCTTCACGGGCTTTGTAAGGTCCTTCTGATTTTCCATAACGGTATCGATGTCCTTGTACGCATTGCGGCACTCCTCCGCAACATCACTCTTGTTGTTCTTTCCGAGCACAACATTGCGCTCTTTCAGGTCAACCATGACAGACTCCACGGAGAAACGTTCCTTTGCTCCGCTGCGTGAATAACGTCTGCCTGCGCCGTGTGAGGAGGTCATGAAGCTTTCTTCATTGCCGAGTCCACGGACAATATAGCTGTTTGAGCCCATAGAACCTGGAATTATGGCAGTTTCACCGTCTGCGGCATGGATTGCGCCCTTACGGTGTACCCATACATCTTCACCATAGTGATTTTCAAGTGCGGCATAGTTATGATGACAGTTTATCTCGTCTGAAAACTCCGTCACAAGTGACGTATACTTTTCAACCTGCTCTGCGAATATCTGCTTTACCTTTTCGAGCATGAGCGCACGGTTTTCATATGCAAAATCCATTGCAAGGTGCATCCAGTTCAGGTAATGCTGTCCCTCGTCAGAATCCACAGGCAGAAACGGCAGATTATACTCCGCCGGAACGGATGAAAAATATTTTTCGTTTATCTTATGTGCGAGCCTGTTGAAATACTGACCTATCTCGTTGCCGAACATACGGCTGCCCGAATGGAGCATGATGCAGGCTCTGCCGCTTTCGTCCTCCTGAATTTCTATGAAATGATTGCCGCCGCCGAGTGAACCTGCTGAAAAATAGCCGTCATTTATAAAGCCGAGAAGTTCCTCATCAGCCTTGTACTTGTCAATTTCAGCCTGTGCCTTGTCAAGAACAGCAGACTGCTGCGGCTTATTGTAGTGCTTGAACCCAACAGGGATCGCACGCAGGATATTGCCGACAATAAGCTTTATCAGTTCGCCGCTGCCTGTCATTGTCTCACGCAGGAGCTTTACGGGAATATCAGTCTGTACAAATGCCATTCCACAGCCTATATCAACGCCCACTGCATTCGGAATGACCGTATTTTTGCAGGCAACAACACCGCCGATAGGCATCCCCTTGCCTGTGTGAGTATCAGGCATCAGTGCAATGTGATCATGTGCAAACGGGAGATTGGCAAGGTGAATCGCCTGTTCTATGCAGTTTTCCTCTATATCCTCAATGGAATTCGTCCATATTTTTATCGGTATCAGCATTTTTTCCTTATCATAGTATTCAAACATATCATTTTCCTCCTTGTTATTGTTTCGATAATGTGTATCAATTCTTTCTGTATTTAGTATAACACTGATATCTGTGATAATCATATAAAAAACACTGCGGGGTTGATGTCTGTGAAAAAATCTGGTATAATATTATTAAGGGCACCATTTATTCATTTACAGGCAGAGGTGAAATAATGTCAGTTTATTCAGAACTCATCAAAGATTTCGGAAAAGTCCGTGACTATGTGCGTGACTTCTATATCTTCGGCTTCCGTACCCGTGAGGATTTCGACGGCAAAAGCAAGCGAACCTATGACAACGAAAAACGCCGCATTGAAAGCTGGCTTTCCGATCATATACATACCTCACTTAACGGACACAAAAAAACCGTCTCTGTTAAGATCGACAGCAGCCATATCTTCAAAAACCCACTTTATCAATGCTATAAATCAAAATCATACACCGACAACGACATAAGACTTCACTTTATCCTCATGGATATGCTTGACGGGAATATGCTCACAGTTTCGGAGATAACCGACCGCATCGCCTCTGACTACGGCATGATTTTCGACATTCAGATCGTCCGTATAAAGCTCAGGGAATACGCCGATGAAGGACTGATAATACAGAAAAAAATCGGAAAGACCATGTTCTATGCCAAGTCGGAACTGTATGCTGATACACTTACCGAAAAATTCAGCGGTCTTGCCGATATGATAAAGTATTTCTCAGAAGAAACGCCATTTGGTGCTGTAGGCAGCTTTATTCTTGATAAACTCAACACTTCAAATGACGTTTTTACACGAAAACACGCCTATATGGTGCATACTCTCGATGATGAGATACTTCTTCAGGTCATTGATGCCATGCGCCGCAAAAAAATTGTCACTCTGTCATGCATCAGTACCAAAAAGCGTTCAGCTTTCAATGTAACTGCCGTGCCGCTGAAAATACACAGTTCCCTCCAAACAGGCAGAAACTACATTATTGTCTATCAGCCCACTTCGGAACGTCTCTCATCAGTCAGGCTCGATTTCGTTAAAAAGCTGAAAATTATGGATGACTGTGCAGACTATGACAAATATTACGGCTTTTATGAAAAAAACAAGGCTGCACTCTGGGGCACGAGCTTTGGTTTTCAACGTGAATTCGGACAGACTGAGCATATCCATATGGAGCTTCTTATTAACGAGGAAACAGAAAATTTCATTCTCATGCGTCTTGAACGTGAGGGCAGAGGCGGAGTAGTCACAAAAATTTCCGATGGAAAATATGCATATGATATCGACCTTTTCGATGCAAATGAGGCTTTGCCGTGGATAAGGACATTCTGGGGCAGGATAGCGGCATTTGAGACTACAAATCCCTTTATGCAGCAGAAATTCGATACTGACATACAAAGACTTTCTGAAATGTACGGAGGTGATGCGGAATGAAGATCTTTTCGGAAATATACAACACCTACTTTGAGATAACCGAAAAAATACTGAAAAGGAAAATCGTCACAAAAGCCGATATTATGGAGATCATCCGTCAGAACGGTTTTTCCGAGACCATGCTCTTTCTTGAACCGAAGCTGACAGGCGATGACGGCTATGGACTTCTCATCCACGAAAACGGCGCATACCGTTCTATCCTGAAAAAAGAGCCGCATACTCCCCTGACCACACTTGAAAAAAGCTGGCTTTGTGCGGTGCTGAACGACCGTAAAAGCGGACTTTTCCTTGATACTGCACAAAAGGAACAGCTCATGGAAATACTCGGTATACAGCCGCTGTTCAGCCAGAATATGATTTGCTTTTTCGATATGTTCACCGACGGTGACAACTTTGAAGATCCGCAGTATATCGACCATTTCCGCAAAATTCTCACAGCAAAGCAGAACCACAGCCTGATAAATATCAGCTTTCAGTCAATGAAAGGCGGACGCATCACTCACTATTTTCTGCCGGTCAGAATTGAATTTTCCGCCAAAAACAATCGTTTCCGTATCCATGTGATAAAGTATAAGAAAAACATGACACCCTTGGATTCCGGTATCATCAATCTTTCCAACGTGACAGAAACAGTTCCCACCAATGTAACAATAGAAGATTTTGCCTATAATATGTCAAAAAAAGAAGTGACCGTCGAAGTTATTGAGGAGAGAAATTCAATTAATCGCTTTATGATGGAATTTGCCGAACTGGAACGCACCTCTGAATTTGACGAGGACAGCGGCAGATGTACTGTAAAAATGAAGTATTCAGGCAGGGACGAAGCGGAAATCCTCATTCGTCTGCTGTCATTCGGCCCGACTGTCAAGGTGCTTGAACCGCCGGAATTGCGTCAAAAGCTCAAAGAACGCATAGATACACAATCTGCACTGTTCAGGAACCTACACGCATAAGACAAGGCAACTTTTTGGCAAATATGGCATTAAAAACAGCAGTGAGCAGTCATAATAAACTGCCCGCTGCTGTTTTTTGCTGCTCAGTATCTTATTCTCACTGTCTTGGAGAACGATTTGCCCGGCTTAACGGGATTTTCTGCCGTAACATTAATATATTTCGGGACAGAAGCATCAGGGTCATATTCGCACTCATACTCAATATCATCAGCAAGTCCCATTATCTGCAAAATATTGATGTGACTTCTGCATTCCTCAAGTACAGCTTTTGCAGGGAGTGTCATATAGCATTCCTGTCTTTCATCAAGCTGCACTTTAGTTATTTTCTTCTCAAAAACAAGCTTTTTCAGAACGCTTTCGTCCTCTGTGCCTGAAAAGTCGATGCAAAGTTTTTCATTCTCATATTCCTCGTTCCTGTCAAACGGATCTATAAAGAAACAGCCGATCGTCCAGTCAATGATAATTCCGTTTCTCACATAGATAAATATGCCGTTTTCTTCCTCATATGACGTTAAACCGCTTATCGCATAAGCAGTCTCGCCCTTTTCATTTTCAAAAATATAGACTGCATCAGGCATAAAATCCTGAAAAGCCTCCTCAGCATAGTATTCCTCATAAATCATTTTTTCAAACTTGGAGATCTGAAAATCACTGATACTGTTCAGGTCATTCTCACATTTTCGTATTATATCTTCACTTACATGATTCATGCTTTTGACTGTAAGCTGTGCATCCTTGCTTTTCCAGAAAACACTGCCTTCATTGTCCTGAAATTCCATGACATCGAGATCGCTTTCACGTCTGAAGCTGAACTGCTCAAAGCGCTCTGAAATCTTATCGTACATCTTACGGCATATCTCCCAGTCAAACTCAGCCGTCCAGAATACACCGTACTCATTGCGTATAGCCTCGGCATAGTCATAGAAAAAGAAATCCTCATCAGGCACACTATGAACAATTTCAAAAAAGCTGAAATAATATCTGTCAAGGAAAATACGTCCTTCATCGGAAATATCAAACTTTTCCATATAAAATCCGCATTTTTTCTCATAGTATTCCAATGGCGTAACAAATCCCTGTATTACGTCATTTGCGCTTACTTCATCATTCTCTGAATAAAATGACTGCTTCAGCATATTATTTTTCAGCAGCCAGTACAGAACATACGAAAACGGCGTTGCGGCATACCTGTGAATTTGCGCTTTATCCTCATCTTTAAGTTTATATCTTGGCGTAAAAATATTCTGCCTCAGACATTCATCATACACCAGAATAAAGAAATCCGCTGAATTCAATCCTGAACCATGCTCATTTTTTTCAGAAGCAAATTGATACTTATAATTTTTACAGTAAAAGACATAAATTGCAAGCAGAATAAAAATTCCGCCAAGAATACCTAAAAATACAGCAACTGCGCCCGAATCGTCTGTTGCTGCACTGCACATCAGACCGAAAGTGATGATTATTGCCCCGATCTTTGTACAAATTGAAGTACAAAGCATTCCTTTTTTGCCCTTTTTCATCAATACGAACGTAAGCACTGAAATTGCAGTAAAGACTAAACCTGATATCACGCATACATACCAGAATTTCACATCGTTTTTGTTTCCGAAATCAATGACAGGTCTGATAAAAATGCCGAAAAACAGCGTATAAATGATATCTATGACCAGCCAGAATATTACCCATATTTTCGATTTCATAAAAAATCTCCTTTTTCTTATTGCTCAACCAATAATATTAATTATATTCCTTTTTGCTGTCCTTGTCAACAAATCCATTGCAATACGCCACAAAATGTGGTATACTTATAAAAAACGGAAAGGGCACAAAAAATGGAAAGAATTCGCAGACATTTCATATTTTACGGCTATGTTCAGGGAGTCGGCTTCCGCTATAAGGCACGTCACGCCGCCGAGCGGTTCGGCATTGCAGGCTGGGTGAGAAATCTCGGTGACGGCTCTGTTGAAATGGAGGCTGAGGGAAGTCCCGATGACATAAGCGCACTGATAACCGCACTGAACGACTATTCATGGGGCAGTATTGAAAGATTTGATGCCGATGATGTGCCTGTTGAGGGCGGATATTCATTTGAAATACGCTGAAAAAGCACCGTGCAAAGCTGTATAATAAGCCTTGTGCGGTGCTTTGTGTATTATTGGCATCATGCTGTTATTGTATTGCTCCACCAACTAAATCTTGAATTTTTCTGCTTGTCCTGAAGAAGAAA
>JAKSQT010000021.1 GCA_024403995.1 Ruminococcus sp. | reverse complement strand
CCCTTTGCATAACGGGTAGCAGAACAATTGACGTTTCCGAAAAGAATAACATAGACGAAAAATCCCTCTTTGGTGAACACCTGACGTTCTCGAAAAGAATACAAATAGAAAAGCAAATTGTCCCTTTGCTAACGGGGAGCAGAACAATTAACGTCCCCGAAAAGAATAACATAGAACAAAAAAGGGCGACCGAATAGTCGCCCCCCATACAAAATTCTATTAATCAATTTTCGGCAGTTTTGCAATTGACTTCTGCAATTCCTCGTCTGTCGGAATATAATCCTGCATTTTACCGTCATTATATGCGGCATATGCATACATATCAAAATAACCTGTGCCCGTAAGACCGAATACTATCGTCTTTTCCTCGCCTGTTTCCTTGCATTTCAGCGCCTCGTCAATAGCGGCACGGATTGCATGACTGCTCTCAGGCGCAGGGAGAATACCCTCAATTCTTGCGAAGATCTCAGCAGCTTCAAATACAGCAGTCTGCTCAACAGAACGTGCCTCCATAAGTCCCTGATCGTAAAGCTCAGAAAGAATACTGCTCATTCCGTGATATCTCAGACCGCCTGCATGGTTTGCTGACGGCATAAATCCACTGCCAAGAGTGTACATCTTCTGGAGAGGACATACCTTTCCTGTGTCGCAGTAATCATATGCATAAACACCACGGGTAAGACTCGGACATGATGCCGGTTCAACAGCAATAAAGCGATAATCAGCCTCACCACGGAGCTTTTCGCCCATGAACGGCGAGATGAGTCCTCCAAGATTTGAGCCGCCGCCTGCACAGCCGATGATGATATCAGGCTTGATGCCGTACTTATCAAGGGCAGTTTTTGTTTCAAGACCAATGACAGTCTGATGCAGAAGAACCTGTGAGAGAACGCTTCCGAGCACATAGCGATAGCCTTCCTTAGAAGATGCAGCTTCAACGGCTTCGGAGATAGCACAGCCGAGACTGCCGTTTGAGTTCGGGAATTCGGCAAGAATTTTTCTTCCTACTTCTGTTGTATCGGACGGTGAAGGGGTGATGTTTGCGCCGTATGTTCTGATAACTTCACGGCGGAACGGTTTCTGTTCGTATGAACATTTAACCATATAAACATGGCAGTCAAGATCAAAGTATGAGCAAGCCATTGAAAGAGCAGTACCCCACTGACCTGCGCCTGTTTCGGTAGTAACGCCCTTCAAACCCTGTTTTTTAGCGTAATAAGCCTGAGCAATAGCGGAATTGAGCTTGTGGCTGCCGCTTGTATTGTTGCCCTCGAACTTGTAGTATATCTTTGCAGGAGTCCGGAGCTTTTCTTCAAGGCAGTATGCCCTTACGAGAGGCGACGGACGGAACATCTTGTAGAAGTCCTGAATTTCCTGTGGGATATCGATATAAGCGTCGGTCTCGTTGAGTTCCTGAGCGACCAGTTCATCGCAGAAAACGTGGCTGAGTTCCTCTGCTGTACAAGGCTTTCCTGTTGCAGGGTTGAGGAGCGGTGCAGGCTTTTTCTTCATGTCTGCACGGACATTGTACCACTGTTTCGGCATTTCGTTTTCTTCGAGATAGATTTTATACGGGATTTTCTTTTCGTTTGACATAGCAATTTCTCCTTTTTGATTGTATTGGACTGTTGACTATATCGGAATAAAGGTATAACAAAAGCCCCTGTTCCGACATATAGTATGCCGGGACAGGAGCGAAAAATTCACTTCTGCGGTGCCACCCCGCTTGACGCAATGCGTCCACTCTGTGTGTACAGTCATACACAAGGTTTTGTTAACGCAGACCTTCTGCGTCTTGCCTACTTGGGAAATGCTGCTGAAACGCATGACACGCCGTCCGAACTCACACAACGCCGCCGTATCCTACACTCACGCCGCCGCCTGAAACTCACGCCCATGTCCTTGCACCCACGCCGCCTGAACTCACACGCCCGTGCCCTTGTAACCAACGCACCAGCGCCGCTTACTCCGCACCCACGCACCCTTTCGGTTCGCCCTCGGAAGTCCATTCACCCAAGTCATCATATCTGCTCACACCAGCCGCAGACTCTCTGAAAAGCTGTTTCCTGTGCTACTTACTCTCCCTCAACGGTTTCTGCATATACTTTAACACAAAAAAGTCCAAAAGTCAATATACAAACGGAAAGATTGTGAGATGTTACAAAAATTTTTGTGGATAATTGTCGGGGATGTATGATGATGATAATGTGTGGGGGGGCATTCCGTGCGCCCGTGAGGGGGTATAATTTTTGTCATGTTGGGGATTTGTGGGCGTTTGGGTTATTGAGGGGTGACCAATGGTTGCCCCTACATACACATAACGTTTTTTTCTATTGTTGCTCTTTTCGGGAACGTCAGGTGTTCACCAACACAAAAAGGGACAGCCGAAACTGTCCCTGTGAAAAATATTCTTGAAAAAATGCGTGAAAAATGATATAATGAATATGTACGTTATTTGAAGTCAGAACGATATTTCGCACGGGTTCTGGAAATACTCTCCTCACTGCGCTTTATCAGATTGAGGAGCGATGACGAATACTGGGCATAATCCTTTTGCAGAGTCGCCGTAGTAACATAGAGCGTATCAAAATTGTCAACACAGTCATTGCCGTCAAGTGCGATACCGCTTGAAGCCGCCTTGATATTGGCTTCACTCATGGAAACCATAGCATTTGCGCTGTCGTTTGCGATGACCTTCGGGATGCGGAAAAGCTTCTGGTCATTGTGCGGATTAGCATTGTAAACAATACGGAAAAGCTTATAGACCGACAGCATGAGGTATGACGAAACCTCCTTGATAAGGGTGATGCTGTTGGCTTTCTGTGCAAGGCTGAAAAGCAGACTGATAGAATTGTTGATGATACGGCGGTTGAAGTTGATTATCTCAGGTGAAGGCATTTTGAGATTGTTGTTGCCGTCATCGTCAGGGATATCCTCGATAGTGATGGTCTTGCCCTCAGGTTCAGGCGTTCTGCCGAGAAGATAGTCGCAGGAAACGTTATAGTAATCTGCGATCTTGACAAGAAAATTGAGACCACATTCTCTGATGCCCTTTTCGTAGTGCGATAAAAGTGCCTGTGATATTCCCAAGTCTGTTGCTGCCTGTTTCTGACTGATGTGACGTTCTTTCCTCTGTAATGTGATAATTCTTGCAAAATCAGAATTCATAACCGTTTCCTCCTATTTTTTATATATGATAACTCATATAATGAGTTGTGATATCTACATATTATTATAATACAAAGTGTATAATTTGTAAAGATGATGAAATATGAAATATTCGTAAAATTTCAGTGTTGTTTTCGTCACATTCACTAAGCTGTACAAAAAACGGTTTACTTTTTGTGCATATTTTACCCGAAAGGAGCTTATAATTTTGAAGGGTTACAGAATAAGCGTACTCCGCCACGGCATGACGGAGGCAAATGACAAGGGAATTTATATAGGTCACACAGATATGCCGCTCTCCCGGAAAGGCGCAAGCGAACTTGCCTCGAAAATGGACGAATTTGACTACCCGACAGTACACAGAGTCTATTCCTCGCCGCTGAGAAGATGCACCGAGACTTCCGAGATACTCTTTCCGTGTACCGAGATAGTCACCGTTGATGACCTTATAGAGCTTGATTTAGGCGAATTTGAGAACAAAAGCGTCGATGAACTGATAAACCGTGACGACTACAAGGCATGGCTCAAAGGCTCAAAGGATGCCCGTCCGCCGCAGGGTGAAAGCCTTGAGGAGATGACCGCAAGAACCTATAAAGCGCTTCATACCGTCATTATGAGCATGATGGAGGACGGTCTGACGCACTGCGCCATGATAACCCACGGCGGAATTATCGCCAATATGCTGAGCTGTTTCGGACTGCCGAAATATGACCCTCAGACGCTGAATGCAAAATTCGGCGAGGGCTTCGACATAATCGTAACTGCCCAGATGTGGCTCAATTCTCAGGCTTTCGAGATACTCGGCTACTGCCCGTATGACAAGATACCCGATGAAAATGAATATGATGTGTGATAATTCACAATAAACGGCAATAATACATAAACTGTATGGGTGACCATTGGTCGTCCGTGCCCACCAATGTACCCAAACGGTGTTGCCTTATATTTTAAATGCCGTTCCCTACAGATTGAAGATATCCTTGCTTGTGTATGCATAATCCCCCGATTTTCAGCCATAATATCCTCACAGGAGGAGTGCGCTATGAAAATCAGAGAAATTATCCGCTATACAAAAAAACTGCTCAGAGGGCGCAGGGTACGAACCTGTCTGATATGCTTTCTGCCGCTGTGTGCGGAGCTTTTTTTCCGTTCGGCAGAGGCGGCGGTCTATAGTCTGCTCCTGTATTTCGGGGAGATTTCGCCGCTTTCCGTTTTCGGCACAGACAGCCCGATACAGCCTGCCGCATCGCTCATCTTCACGCTTTTACGCTGGATAGTGACCGCACCTCTCGGCTATGCCGCCGCATTCAGGCTTTCGGAAATATGCTCGGAAGCCCCGAAAATCACACGTTTTTCGGAAATTCTCATAAGCCGCACAGCATTCCGCAGAAGTCTCGGAGCACTGCTCTTTACAAAATTATTCAGCCTTATCGCCCTTGCGCCTGCCGTATTCTTCGGTATATCGGCATATTCCATACTTCACGGCACTCTTGGCACAAACGGCGTATTCAATGCGGCAAATCTTATCGTCATGACTTTCGTCTGCATTATTGCATGGCTCTCGCTGAAACTCAGCTTCTCGGCAGTCCCCTTTCTCATGGTAAAAATGCCGCAGAAAAGCTCCCTGAGAGTCGTCCTGCATTCCATAAAATTCATGAACGGCAGAAAAAGCATCATCTTCCGTCTCGGCATTATCTATATCCTGCCTGCACTAAGCGTGGTCGGACTGCCCTTTGCCGTGACACGCTTTATGACCGCTTTTACGCTGTGTACCGACATTTTCAACAGAGAGGATGAATATAATAAAAGAATTAACTCTGAAAGCCGAACTCGGAAATCCCGTCACGCTCCAGAACTTTCTCACAGAAAAAAACGGCGTTTCAAGGCGGCTTCTCACTAAACTCAAACGCACCGACGGCGGCATCACCCGAAACGGCGTTCTTATCCGCAGCATCGACATGGTTGAAAACGGAGATGTCATTGTCCTGCGCTTTGAGGACGACAGCTTTCTTGAACCGAACAATGCGCTGAATGTCCCGATAGCCTATGAAAGCGACAGCGTGGCCGTGTTCAATAAACCGTCAGGAATGCCCATGCATCCGTCCATAAAGCATCAGGGCGACACTCTCGGCAACAAATTTGCGGCGCTTTATCCCGACCTGACATTCCGTGCCGTCAACAGGCTTGACCGTGATACTTCGGGACTGTGCGTCATTGCGAAGAATGCCTTTGCCGCAAAACTTTTGCAGGGACATTGCGAAAAGGTCTATTATGCCGCTGTTTCGGGCGTTATCCCTGAAAGCGGCACGATAGATGCACCTATCGCCCGTGAGCGTGAGTCGATAATTCTGCGCTGTGTGCGTGAGGACGGACAGAATGCCGTGACGCATTATACACGTATCGACACTGACGGAGAGCGTTCGCTTGCGGAAATTCATCTTGAAACCGGCAGAACGCATCAGATAAGGGTACATTTTGCACATATCGGACATCCGCTTGAGGGCGATGATATGTATGGAGGTACGCTTGAAAATATTGCAAGACAGGCTTTGCACTGCGGAAAAATGAGCTTTACAGAGCCGCTTACAGGTGAAATAGTCCATGTGAATGCAGAACTGCCCGATGATATCAAAGCGTGTATACATAAAAAATAAAAAACGGCAAAGCCGTCACAGTCTGTTTAAAAAGTCGAAATTATTTCGTTAAACAAGGGCTGTAGGGGACGGCGTCCTCGACGTCCCAAATAAGCAATCAATATTAAAATATTTATAAAGGAGTAACCCCAAATGGAAAGAATAGCAAGTTTTTCGGTTGACCACACAAAATTCGGCGTTGGTATGTACATATCACGCATTGACGGCGACGTTATCTCATATGACGTGAGAATGGTCAAGCCGAACGGAGGAGTTTATGTCTCAAATCCGTCGCTCCACACTATCGAGCACCTCTTTGCAACATACGCAAGAAACTCCGAATTTACGGACAAGATCGTATACGTTGGCCCGATGGGATGCCGCACGGGTTTCTATTTCCTCACCCGTGACACACTGCCGAAAGCAGATGCAATAAAGCTCGTAAGGGATGCTTTCGTGTTTATTTCGCAGTATAACGAGGAGATACCCGGCTGTACCATCGAGGAATGCGGCAACTATCTCGAACATGACCTCGAAGCCGCACGCAAGGATGTTCTGCCGCTTATTGATAAACTGGAAAATTATACCGTTGAAATGCTCGATTATTCATACCATACAGGTAAATAATTTTTCTTGTTTTTGTGCAATGTGACAAAATAAATCGTATATTCAGCGAAATGCTTTCAAAATCTTGTATTTTTTTCTGAAAATGATATAATAATTGTGTATGACTATCAGAAAGGAGCTGTTTCAATGAAAAAGGAACGTCAGCCATATCAGGACGTTTCATACGAATACAAAGACAACGGCAATTTCGGTCTGTCAGGCTTTTTAGCCGCCGCAGGCATTTACCTCATAAAGCTTATATCGGCAATACTGCTGTTCATAATCAAGGGAATACGGTTAATTTTCACCGAAATAAAGGAGCTTTTCATACTTTTCGCAAAGGCTCTGCGCTGGATATTCCGTGACCTCTCCGCACCAATGAAAGAGAGGATAGCCCTCAACCGTGAACTGCAAAAAAATATGCGGACTGCAAAAAAACAAAGCCGTGAAGCCTATAAAACAGCCTCACGGAAGTTCTGGATATCCTATATTTTCGGCAAAAGCGGTCTGTTCTTCACAATGCTGAACTACCTCCTGCCGATAGCATCGATATTCTTCCTCGTTGCCGTCATAAGGTACGGCTCAAAGCTTGAATACGGCATAAGCGTGGTCTACCGCAACCGTGAAATAGGCGTTATCAGCGCCGAATCGATCTATGATGCCGCCGCCCGTGACGTTGACCAGCGTCTTTCGTATACCTCGGACGACGGAGACCATACTGAACTTGCCGCCCAGCTTTCGCTGAAAATTATTTCGGGCGAAGACAAAATGCTTAACTCGTCACAGCTTGCAAATGAACTTCTTTCCGCTTCGGAAGGCGAGTTTGCCGAGGCTTGCGGCGTGTATGTCAACAATAAATTTGTCGGCGCAGTCAGGGACAAAACGGCAATTCAGGACGCTCTTACCCGGAAACTCCTCAATTATCCGATAGACGGCATCGTCAAAGAAGTCTCCTATAAGGACAGCATCGACTATATCAACGGTATGTACCTCACAAGCAGTATCATGAAAAACAGCGAAATGATAAAGCTGCTCACCTCGTCAACAAGCAAACCGACAGTCTATGTCGCAGGCGATAATGATACTCCGGTCACGATAAGTAAAAAATATAACATGAGCCTTGAAGAACTCGAAAAACTCAACCCGAATATCGAGAAAAATTTCAGAGCCGGCAAGCTTGTGAACGTGACCGAGACAGAAAGCTATCTGCCTATCCAGTATGTCCGTGAGATGGAGCTTGTTTCCATGCTTGACTATGAGACTATCGAGGTCGAGACAAGTACGCTAAATCTCGGCGCACGTCAGCTTCTTGTCAAAGGCTCACTCGGCGAAAAATCGAGCAATGTTGAAATTACATACGTTGACGGCAAGGAATATTCCAGAAAGACCGTCAGCGCAAAAATAACGAAAGTTCCTGTTGTCGAGCAGATCGGCATCGGCACATACAAGGCTCACCCTGACAGTCCTGATACCAAGATCTACGGTACAGGTCAGTTTGCATGGCCGGTCAACGGCGGCTGGGTAAGCGATGTATTCATAAGCGACCGTAACCACAAAGGCTTCGATATTGCGGCGGATACGGGTACTGAAATCTATGCGGCAGGCAACGGCGTTGTTGTTTCCGCAGGCTGGAACCCCGGCGGCTACGGCTATTTCGTCATGATAGACCATCTGGACGGCTACCAGACCGTTTACGCACATATGAGTCAGGTCTATGCCAAGGAGGGCGACCCTGTAATGCGTGGCTCGCTTATCGGCGCAGTCGGCTCAACAGGCGACTCAACAGGTCCGCATTGTCACTTTGAAGTGCGGTATATGGGCGTTTGCTATGACCCGGCACAGTTCATGTATACTGCCGACTGGGAAAAAGATGTCAACATCGAGTCATTGATGGCTGATACGGCATTACAATAAAATATAAAAAATATGGGAGAACATTTCAGGTGTTCTCCCTTCAGCGTGTCAAAAAACTTATTTGGGGACGTCGAGGACGCCGTCCCCTACAAATACATTAACGAAGAATAGCTGAATTGTAGGGGCTGGCGTCCTCGACAGCCCTTGTTTAACGAAATAATTTCGACTTTTTAAACAGACTGATGGGAGAACATTTTGTGTGTTCTCCCTTTTTTTGCGCTGATATTACAAAAAGGAGCACAAATACTTGCTCCTCCGCAAATATTTTATTCGGTGCATGAAGTTTTCCACATTTGCTGTTTGAGATGTTGAAAACTCACTCACTTACATATATCGATGATAGCCTCAGCCATAATTTCAGCGTTTTTCAGCAGATTTTCCACGGTTATAAATTCGTCAGCGCCGTGCATATTGCCGTCCTCATCGGGAAATTCCGCACCGAATGCCACGCCGCCCTCGATCTCGTGAACGTATGTACCGCCGCCGATTGTCAGGCACAGACCTTTTCTGCCCGTGACTTTTTCGTATACTTTCAGCAATGACTTGACAAAATCGCTGTTTTCGTCGGTATAATGCGGCTCAGTTCCCTCACATGAGTCAATATCGAAGCCGCAGTCACGAAGTTTTCCACATATGATGTTTTGTATGTTGAAAAGTTTGCAGTTCAGTGGAAAACGGATGTCAATTCCGCCGTGCAAGCGTCCGTTTTCGGTGTTCAGCATTGACAGCACACAGGTAGTTTTTCCCGATATATCGTCCTCGAAGAAAATTCCGCATGATTTGCCGTCAGTTTCACCATGAGGGAAAAGTTTCAACAGACTTTTCAACAACGGCTTGTTGAAATGGTAGTCACGCAGGAATTTTGTAATGGCATTTTCGCCCTTTTCGGGTGTTGATGCATGGGCAGATGTACCCTTGACCGTGCCGAAATTCGCCCTCGGACCGTCAGGCAGACTTTCTATCATGCTGAAAGTACAGGTATTCGGCACAGCGTTAATGACCTGACCGCCGTGGATATCGCCGTCCTCGAAAGGTGCGGAGAAATACACTCTTATCATGCCTTTTTCGCCGTTTATCAGGGGATATTCGCCGTCCGGAGTAAACACCATAGGCGGCAGACTGCGCTTTTTCCGATAGTAAGCAAGGTCAGCCGAGCCGTTTTCCTCGTTAGTGCCGAATATAAGACGAACGCCCTTTTTCAGCGGTATACCGAGCTCCTTGACAGCTTTCAGCGCATAGAGCGACGCAACCGCAGGGCCTTTGTCGTCGATAGTTCCACGTCCCACAAGCTTTTCGCCGCTGATTTTCAGCTTATACGGTTCACTTGTCCAGCCCGTGCCTTCGGGAACGACATCGAGGTGAGAGAGAATTGCAAGCTGTGGTTCAAGCTCATTCAGATCAGCCGAGCCTGCATAGTTTTCAACATTTTCAACAGGAAAACCATTCTCACGGCATTTATCCAGCATAATTTCAAGTGCTCTTGCAGGCTCTCTGCCGAACGGGAAACCGTCCTCAGCCCTGCCCTGAACGCTTCTGACAGCCACAAGCTCGCCCAGAAAATCAATCATTTCCTGTTTATGTTCTTCAAGATATTGTTTTATTGTACTCATTTGTACCTCCACAAAACAAATGACCGCAGGGTTACTGCGGTCATTGCGTGCGGTAGTCGGCCGCACAAGAAAGAAAGGATAAATATGAAAAGAATTAATCAGTTAACAATAGCCTTCTCTGTTTCCTTATCGAAGATATGGATTCTGTTCGGGTCGATAGCAACCTTGATATCGTCACCCGGCTTAGCAGTTGAAGAAGGATTTACTCTTGCTGTGAGCGGAATACCCTCACATACAAGGTAGAGGTATGTTTCAGCACCCATCATTTCTGTGATTTCAACGTTGGCATCGATGATACCTGTTGTAGCAGAGCTGATGTATGCAGGATCGTCATAAATGCTTTCAGGACGAACGCCGAGGATGATCTCCTTGTCAACGTATCTCTGGAGATTTTCGTTAACCTTTGACTCAGGAACGATGATCTGGTAGATGTTGCCTCTGTTTGAACCAAATTCAACAACATACTGACCGTATTCTTCTCTGAGAACAGCGTCGATGAAGTTCATCTGAGGTGAACCAAGGAAGCCTGCAACGAACTTGTTTACAGGGTTCTCATAGAGGTTCTGAGGAGTATCGACCTGCTGAACGAAACCGTCTTTCATACAAACGATTCTGTCGCCCATTGTCATAGCCTCGGTCTGGTCATGAGTTACATAGATGAATGTAGTACCGAGTCTCTTATGGATCTTGGCAATTTCGGTTCTCATCTGAGCACGAAGCTTAGCATCGAGGTTTGAGAGAGGCTCGTCGAGAAGGAATACCTTAGGTGAACGAACGATAGCACGTCCGAGAGCAACTCTCTGACGCTGACCGCCTGACATAGCCTTTGGCTTTCTGTCGAGGAGGTGTGAAAGGTCGAGTATCTTAGCAGCCTCGTTAACCTTTCTTTCGATCTCTTCCTTTGGAACCTTACGGAGCTTGAGTCCGAAAGCCATATTATCGAAAACAGTCATATGAGGATAGAGCGCATAGTTCTGGAATACCATTGCGATATCTCTGTCCTTAGGAGCAATATCATTAACCAGACGGTCGCCGATATAGAGTTCGCCTTCTGAGATCTCCTCAAGACCGGCGATCATACGGAGAGTTGTTGACTTACCGCAGCCTGATGGTCCAACGAGAACGATGAACTCCTTATCTTTAATGTCTAAATTTACGTCTGTTACAGCTGTAACGCCGCCCGGATATTTTTTATAAATGCCTTTGAGTGTTAAACCTGCCATTTAATCCAGTCCTCCAGTTCAAAATTATAACGCCGATATCTATTGATGCTTCAAAAAATAAATCTGAAAAAGCCTTTGCACAAATGAGAATTCATGAACTGACTGAAAGGGTAAACGGGAACATACCCGAGCCGTTGTTTATGAGCACAAAATTGCATTTTACCATTCGCTGAGCTTTCATTGCAAAGAATTAGTTTTTGTACAGTATCAGCTATAATAATATAATACCAAATTTTCGTTCATATTTCAAGTGGTTAAATTGACAAAGTTATATTTACTTGTTTATTAAGTTTGCCGAAAAAAAAGAAGCATTTTCTGTGAAAAAAATGTCAAAATCCAGCGGCAGGAATAAGTTTTCAACATCTTTGTGCAATAATTCCATGTACATACCTGAGCGCAGTTTTTCGGGAAGTATGAGACTGCCGAGCGAAATTCGCTGTAAAAACTGTACATGATTTCCAACGGCGGAAAACATACGTCTTACCTGATGGTATTTTCCCTCGGTAAGTTCGACAAAAGCCACTGTTTCGCAGTCGGGCGAACACCTTACTTTTGCGCTCCTGCAAGTGTCTCCGTTCGCAAGAACCATGCCTTTTTCAAATTCATTAACATATTTACTTTCAAAAGGTCTGTCAAGTTTCACAATATAAATTTTGCTGATATGGCGCTTGGGAGAAAGCATCCTGTGAGCAAGCTCTCCGTCATCTGTTATGAGGAGCGCACCCGTTGAGTCCTTGTCGAGTCTGCCTGCCGGAAACAGTCCTTTTGACCTCAGCTCAGGCGGTATCAGATTAAGAACTATCTCGCCGTCCTTTTCGTCGGTCGAGCACACATACCCCTCCGGCTTGTTCACAAGAAAATAGCGGTATCGGTTTTCTGAAAGCGCCTGTCCGCATACGGTCACGCTGTCGTTTTCGGGATCTATTTTGGTATCGGACTTCTTCACGGCGATACCGTTCACAGTGACCGAGCCTTTTGCGGCGAGCTGTTTTATCTGACTGCGTGTATACTCAGTCCTCTCGGATATGAATTTGTCAAGTCTTACAGATGGCATAATCTGCTCCTTTCGGGAATATATTCTTATTGCGGTGTTGCCTTAATTCAACACCACATGAACCCAAACAGACAAAAATCCCACAGCATAAACATGAACCAAATACGTGGCATGATAATAATGCTGATAATAAAGATTATTGTGAACCACGGGCGCACGGAATGCGCCCCTATTATAACATATAATAAAGAGGTGTCTGCATTGAAAAAATTTCTGTTATTTGCGGCGGCGGCTGCTTTATCTGCGGCGGCATTCGTCATCATACGAAACTTAATCCCCGAAACTGATGAACCCGAAGAAGTGTTCGTATCGGCTGAAACTGCCGATGAGCGCATGGACTATTTCTCCTCACACGGCTGGGAGGTCTCCGAAATATCGTGCCGTGATATCGTGATACCCGAAAAATTCTCCCGTGAATACGAGGAATACGCCCTCATGCAGGACAGACAGGGACTTCCTCTCCGCCGTTATATGGGCAGAAACGGCAGGCTCTATGTCTATGAGGTGAAAAATTACAGCCCCGAAAACAAAAAAATGCTTGCGGAGCTGATCGTCTGTGACGGTATTGCAGCCGCCTCAATGGTATACAGTGAGGACGGCGGAAAACTCAGGTTTCCTGTTCAGTAGCCGCCTGACGGGCTGATTTGTCCTCAAATTCGCTGATGACCGCAACAAAGCTTGCTGTATCGGTGAAATCCTCATATACCGAGGCAAATCTGATGTAGGATATCGGGTCAAGCTCTCTCAGCTTATTCAGCACAAGTTCGCCTATCTCCTTAGATTTTGCGACTGTTTTCAGTGCATTTGCAAAATAATTCTCAACATGATCGGCGATCTCCGAGACCTGTGAAATTGTAACAGGTCTCTTTTTTATAGCCGAGAAAATGCCTGTGATAAGCTTGTTCCTGTCGAACGGCTGAAAGCTTCCGTCACGCTTTTCAACCATGAGCAGCGGCATTTCAATCACTTCATATGTTGTAAATCTTCCGTGACATTTAACGCATTCCCTGCGCCTTCTTATTCTGTCATCGGACGGGCGTGAGTCTATTACTTTTGAATCGATAAATCCGCAGAAAGGACATTTCATAGCTATTTCTCCCTGCCATACGGCTCAGTCATTTTTATAAGTGTGTTGCAGCTTGTGATAAGGTCGCTGATGCCGCCAAATCCGTTTCTGTAAAGTTCAAGGATCACATTGCAGTCCGGATTGAAGCTGTTCAGCTTTTCAAAAAATTGTCTGAAATTGAAGCGTCCTCTGCCGATAAGCAGACAGTCGCCCATTTCGCCTGAATCGCTTATGTGTACATTTACCGTGCTTTTTCCGGCGGCATCGAGGAAATTCATAGGATTTTCGCCTGCACGGACAGCCTGTTTCGTATCAAGGACGAAAGCAAACTCATCGCCGAGTCTGCCTGCGATATCCTTTATAAAAGCAGAGCTTGCGCTTTTGCAGCGTGAGACATTCTCCACAGCCGTTTTTATGCCGAATTCCTTACCAAGACGGTACAGTTTCAGATATCTCTCGCAGTAAAGGTCAGCATCAAGCGTTGAGGACGGTTTGCCGCCGTGGAAAACGAATATCTCAGCGCCCACGGTATTCATGAAATCGAAATAGTGCTTGTAATATTCAAGTATATCGTTCATTCTGCGCTCATAGGGCGAAAAGAACATCAGCGTTTCGATTTCGCAGGTGAACGGATGGACTGATGCACAGTTCACGTCAAATCGCTTCAGCAGATTTGCCACGCCGTGAGCGAAGCCTTTTTTCAGCTCGGAATGGGTATTTATGAATATTTCGACATTCGGCACGCCGTTCACAGCAAGGTCATACAGACATTCTTCAAGCGGCTTTGGATAAAGGCACGCTGTTGATACTCCCACCTTCATGGTCAGGCTCCTGTATCAGCGAAGGTATCCCAGTCAAATTCCGTGAACTTGTCAACCTTCTTATAATGCATGGCATCAGTGCCCTCCTCAATGAAAAGCTCGCCGTCATTCATTTCGGCAACAGCCTGAAATTCGCCGTCGTCCGCATAATACAGCAATATCTGACCGTTTTCGTCGATTTCCCACGTATAATCGGTAATTTCCGCATCTTCATCAGAACCGCCCACACGCATCTGAAGGGTATTATCATCGCTTATCTCCATCTGGAAAAGGGCATTCAGCGGCATTCCGTAAATTTCATCGCTGAAGCTCTCGCCGTCAGCCGAATAGAACGTACACTCCCATTTTCCGACGATATCCTCAGCCGAAAGCTCGGAAGTTTTCGCAAAGAAGTCCGCAGATACAGGTATATATCCGTCAGGGTCAAGGTCAGCAAATTCCCTGAATTCCTTATAGTCTATATCCACAAATTCGTCCGCAGAGGTGAAATATATCTTCATGCCCCTGCCGTCGCTCATCATGAGAGTACCGTTTTTAATCTTGCAGTAAATATGCTTTCCGTCGCCGAAATCAAGCGTCATTCTGCCGTTTTCGGCATTCCATGTGAAGCTGTCGTTTCTGAAAAGCTCCTCATCGGGGATATCATATATCGAAATTGCCGGCTCTGTATTTTCCTCAGTTGCAGGCTCTGTCACAGTTTCGGCTGTTTCGGCAGAGGTCGTTTCTGCGGTTTCAGTCCCGATAGTTTCAGCGGCAGTCGTCTCCTCAGTTGAAGCCTCGGTGGTCATTTCCTCGGAAACAGGCTTTCTTTCAAGAGTACAGCTCATCATACTTCCCGTATTATCGCCGTTTATCTCCAGTCTGAAAAGATACTCCATAGGGATATCATGCCAGATATATTCTGCATTTTCATTATTTGTTACTATTTTAACGGGAGTCCATTTGCCCACGAAATCCTCAGGCTTGATGTTTTCTCTCGGAATTGTAACAGGCTCAAACGGAGGTTCTGTGGTAGGTTCGGTCACAGGCGGTTCTGTGGGAGTTACTGAATAATGTTTCTCATTGTTATTATCATCATTGCAGGCTGTCATTCCGCAGACCATTGCAAGAGTGCAGATAAATGCTAAAAATTTTTTCATTTGTACCTCCGCATCAACCGCCCAGCATTGAGCTGTAGCCCTTCATAATGGCATCATTGAGCGCATTTTCATCTATCTCGGAGAACTGCTCTACCTTGTCGAGATAAGTCTCAACGCCGCTGTTGTCAATGACCACTCTGCCGTCGATATATTCAAGATATATAACATTATCGTCCTGTTCGGGAACTCTTATGGTAAGCTCGGCACTGGTCTCATCGGTAGATTTCCATATTGCCAGTACGCCGCTTTTTTTGGGGTCTCCGATAGCGGAGATAGGTGAAGCCCAGTCAGCCGTGCCGTCCTTTTTCAGTTCAAAGCGCATCATTGCACCGATAGGCACGCCTGCAAGCTCCTTGATGGAATTGCCATTGACGACCATTTCCGACGCTTCCCAGCAGCCGACGAATTTTTCGTCATAGCCTGAACAGCCTGTGAGACTGCCTGCAAGGAGTGCCGAAGCAATGGCAAATGCCGCAAATTTTCTCATTATTTGTTCTCTCCTTTTTCTGTATCTGTTATCATATCGGGCGAAAATTCCGAAAATTTCTCAACTTTGGTGAACCAGACCTTAACCTCGTCATCACCCTCGCCCCTTGTCATGATAAGTTTATTTTCAATGTATTCCAGCAGAATTTCATCCTTGCTGTCCTCACCGTTTATAGTAAGACCATTTTTGTCAGCCGTCCAGCGGAACGACTGTTTTGTCTCTGTATCGCCGTAAAGCGTTGACATAGGAGAGCCGAGCCAGCCTGTACCGTCACTGCTTACCGCCAGCGTATACACGGCACTTATGGGGATTTTCGAGTCCATAAAAGTTTCGGTATACTCGGTATTGTCCATGATAAGTTTTTCACATTCCCAGAAACCGCACAACTCAGCGCCGTAGTCCTCAACGTAGTCATGGCTGCATCCGACAAAGCAGAAAAACATCAGCAATATTGCAGATATCGCTGTAATTTTCCTCATATCCAGCCTCCTTTATTCATAATTAAGGGCATCTCTAAAACCCCGTTTTGAGTAAGGAAAAACAGATAGGTGCAGTAGATGCAAGGAAAGCCCACGAAAGCGTGCTTTCGCATTACGAGATGGGGTGACGCAGCAGATGCTGTGCATAGCTGCTTTTTTTCAGAAGGGGGGTTTAGAGATACACTTACAATAATTATACCCCATTTTGCTGTCAAAGTAAAGAGGAATTATCAAAAAATCAAAGTAACATCATAAAAAAATAGAAAAACGGCGAAGCGGCTCCCTTGACCCCGCAGTATGCGCCTTCGGCGTTTTTATTTATTGCTGTCGTGCAGCGCATAGCGGCAAAACAAAAGGGACAGCCGAAACTGTCCCATAAAATGCATTATAAAGTTGGTGCAACTGTAGTTTTCTCGGTATCCTCAGCATTTTCGTCAGTGCTTTCAGAGGCTTCCTCAGTATTTTCCGATGTTTTTTCAGTGTCAGGCTTACTGTCAGCGGAAATATATTCGTCGCCGTTCTTATAAAGGGTAACGATGAAACCGTCGTAGTTATTGCCCGAAATATCGTACTTTTTGCCGGCAGGAACAGGAATTTCAGCGCTCTCTGCGTTCATGTCAACAGGCACATAGTATATCTCATATGTTACGCCGTCCTCAGCGGTAAACTGCAAAGTATTGCCGCCGTAGGTATACTGTCTCACGCTCTCGACATATTCCTCAAGGCAGAGGTTATTCTTGACCATGTAGTAAGCGTGTGGAATGCCGACATAGCGGAAATGCCAAGGCTCTATCTGTATCTTTGTGATATCGACCTTATCTTCCTTGTAGCGCTCGACAAAGCCGTATTTATAGCTGTTTTCGTTTATCCATGCATAGTCGCCCGTGCCCTGATAGTCGTTTGTCTCGGTCTCGCTGAAATCGAAGGCATAGCCTGTTTCGTGCTCGCTGTGACCGGGAAGGGCAACTCTTGTTGAAGCATCATCGCCTGAATTTGCGAGGTCATCCTCATAGAGCTGTTTCTGGAATTCAGTTGTTCTGTATGAGCCGTAGATGATGAGCGAGGTATTGTCATATTTTTTATAGAAATCCTCTATCATCTTAGCCATAGGCTCATAAGCCTGACGGATAATGGTGTAGTCATAGTCAACAGCCGAGAAGAAGTCTCTGTTTGTGCGCTCGTTCATCTCATTTATGCCTACGAGGTCTTCACCGCCGCCGTGGTATTCGTAATCCTCATTTACGAGAATAAGGTCACCTCTGTATACATCGCTTGTCTTTACGCTGATATTTTCAAAGACTGTTTTGGAAGGGTCAGCCTTATCAGCCTCAAGCTTTGCCTTTTCGAGGTCTGTATTGTCAAAGTATGCCGAAGAATCAACGATTTCAGAGCGATCCACTGCGCCCTTCACAATATAGGTGCAGGCTGCGATCAATGCGACGCTCAGAACAAAGTCTATAAATGCTCTGGTTCTTCTGTAGCTTTTTGCTTTGCTAACATCTTTAGCCATTTCAAACACTCCTATCTGCCGTATTTTCCAACGGCTCAGCATAAATTGTATTATATCACACTTTAATTAAAAAAAATAGTAGGTAAAGGAAATATTTGGCTGATTGCATTAAAACACATACTTATATCATCTGCTATTTGTCTGATTTGACATATTATTTCGTTCCCAGACAAAATCATTATCCCTTTGGCGGAACAATAAAACAGAAATTTATATTTTTTAGCATGATAATGGGGGATGCCGAGGGCGGCATCCCCTCAGCGTGTCAAAAAACTTATTTGGGGACGTCGAGGACGCCGTCCCCTACAAATGCATTAACGAAGAATAGCTGAATTGTAGGGGCTGGCGTCCTCGACAGCCCTTGCTTAACGAAATAATTTCGACTTTTTCGACAGACTGGGGGATGCCGAGGGTGCGGGTATCCAGTGGATACCTCTGCAACGCAGAAGCACCGACCGAGCCGACAGGTGAGACCGGCATCCCCTACGTTTTTGTGTCGGGATATTAATATGACGTAGGGGAGTCCGCCCTCGGACTCCCTTGTCACTTAACGAAATAATTTCGACTTTTTAAACAGACTGAGGCAGTAATTGTAATTATGCCGTTTATTATTATGAATATACAAACTCTAACACGATTTTGTCACAGTATTGCACAATTTTAAAAAATTCCCTTGAAATAAACTGCGAATAATGTTATAATGAATATGTATCAGAAAAGGAACAATTGGTCAGGGGAATTTCAGAATTTGTTCACATAGCCTGCGGATAAATTCTATATAAGGAGGATCAATTTATGAAGTGCCCAAAGTGCGGAGCAGATAACCTTTCGGGATACAGATTTTGCATAAAATGCGGTAAAAGTCTGCCTCACTCCAAGCCTGCCGATATGGACTCGGTCGATATGGGCGGCTACCATTCAGAGGACGAAGATAAGGCAGGCGGCTTTACAATAGGGAACGGTACTTTTGTTATAAATGACAGTGCTTCAAAGAAAGATCCGTCAGATTTGCATACAGCCGCTGAACCGAATAATACTAACAGCAAGCCCGACTTCTCAGGCTTTGACGAACCGTTTATACCAAAGCTCGACGCAGAGCGAATCACACTTCCCGAACAAATAAGACATCCACAACAGCAAAAACAACAGCCAAACAATAACTTCAATCAGCCAAATGCGATGTACGGTGCTCCTCAGCAAAATCAGTTCAGGAACGTACCGCCGCCGCAGCCGCAACAGCAGCATCCCATGAACGGAATGCAGCCAATGAACCAGCCAAATCCACAGCAAGTACGCAATATTCCGCAGATGAACTCCCCACAGCAGCCAATGATGTACGGTCAGCCGCAGTTTACGGGATATGACCAGAACGGTATGCCTGTTTATAATCAGCCGATGATGTACGGTCAGCCGCAGTTCATGGGATATGACCAGAACGGTATGCCTGTCTATAATCAGCCGATGATGTACGGTCAGCCGCAGTTCATGGGTTACGACCAGAACGGTATGCCTGTCTATAGTCAGCCGATGATGTACGGTCAGCCTGATATGAACGCTGCGCCGCCGCCATATGGTCAGCCGCAGCAGCCAATGCGCCCGAACGCTCCTCAGCCGATGCAGAATATCCCTCCGCAGAATGCAATGCAGGGTATTCCGTCTCAGAACGCTGTACAGAATATGCAGCCACATAACGCTGTGCATGGAATGCAGCCTTTACAGAATATGCAGAATGCCGCACCTAAGCAGCATTCTATTGATATGCTGGAAATTCCGCCTACAAACAACGGAATGCAGCCGCTGTCATCAAGGGGTATGACTTCTGTGCCGTCATCTCAGCATAACAATATGCATGATACAGACATGGCTCCCCTGACATCACATTCAATGGATATGGCTCCTGTTTCGTCACGTCCGACTGATATTGACTCTGTTTCACTTCAGCCCGAACTGCAACAGGATAAGCGTGTCGATGTCCCTGATGATTTCTGGGCATTCTTCGACGGCGGAAAGGCTACCAAGCGAAATGATGCCAAAGCGGACGATTTCTTCGGCAAATCAGACGTTGTAGGTGATGCCTATGCCGAAAGAATAAAGAAATATGAGTCAAAAAAGAAAACATATATGAATGACCTTCCTGTTGCGGACGCTTCTGCCCTTAAACCGAATGAAAGCGTCAACTACAGCAAGAAGTATATGTCAGGTACCGACGTTGCAGATGCAAGTCAGCTTGCTTATAACGAGGACAAGCACTCTCAGGACAGAATGAGAGCTACTGCACAAGCTGATGCAGGCGTTCTTGAAAGAAATCATGAACCTCAGAAATGGGATATGATGGGCGGCGCAGGCAGAGCAAATGCAGGCGAACTCAGCGCATATGTTCCCGAACACAAGGAGGCTATGATGGCACAGGCAGACCATGCCGTTGAAGCTCTCCCCAAAAAGTATAAGTCGCTCAATGAAGAACTTGATGCGATAGAACTGCCTGAATATATGAAGGCAAGAAAACGGACTGCTTCGGAAAAGCCCGAAATTGCGGCTCTGCCCGAATAATACTGTATCAAAGAGAAACACTTATGTGTTTTCTCAGATATATTTCCCGACAAGCTGAAATGTACGCATTTCCGCAGATCTACCAATATTTCACATAAGGTTTATTCGGATAGGATGTGTACTTCTTCTGAACGGGATAAGAATTTTTATGTTAGGAGAAGTAAAAATGAAGAAGTTTTTACAGGAATTCAAAGAGTTTGCCCTCAAAGGCAATGTAATGGACATGGCTATCGGTGTTATCATCGGTGCGGCTTTCGGAAATATCGTAAGCTCGCTCACCGATAATTTCATCAACCCACTCATCGCTGTAATCACAGGCGGTGCGAAAAAGGACGAAAACGGCGTTATGCAGCTCGTCGGCGGAAAATTCACCATCAAAGGCATCGACTTCAACTACGGTTCGTTCCTCTCGTCAGTCCTCAATTTTATCATCATTGCCCTCATTCTTTTCTGCCTCCTCAAGGCTATCAACAAGGCTATGTCAGTAGGCAAGAAGAAAAAAGAAGAAGAAGCTCCGAAAGCTCCTGAGCCGTCAAAGGAAGAAGTTCTCCTTACAGAGATCAGAGACCTCTTAAAGCAGAAGAAGTAATACATATGTAAATTAAAGGACAGTTGCGGCTGTCCTTTCAGTCTGTTTAAAAAGTCGAAATTATTTCGTTAAACAAGGGCTGTCGAGGGTGCGGGTATCCAGTGGATACCTCTGCAACGCAGAAGCACCGACCGAGCCGACAGGTGAGACCGCCAGCCCCTACAATTCAGCTATTCTTCGTTAATGCATTTGTAGGGGACGGCGTCCTCGACGTCCCCAAATAAGTTTTTTGACACGCTGAAAGGACAGTTGCGGCTGTCCTTTTTTGTTTTGTCTCAGCAAAAATATCACATTAAATTTGCAGTAATGTTTGTTGAAATTAGTTGAAAAAGCCGAAAATGTATAAAACGCTTGACAAAACCCAATAATAGTGATAAATTATACTTAGCACTCAAAGAGTTAGAGTGCTAAAGATTGTGAAAGGTCGTGAGGTCGTGGACGAAAGAAAACTGAAAATTCTCGCCGCAATCGTTGACGAATATGTCAGAACAGGCGAACCTGTCGGCTCCAAAGCGATCTCAAAGCTCGATAATATCAAAGTCTCCGCCGCTACCATACGCAACGACATGGCGGCTCTTGAACAGCTCGGCTATCTCGAACAGCCCCATACATCGGCCGGCCGTGTCCCCACTTTCAAGGGCTACAGACTCTATATCGATGAGCTTATGACTCTCCCCTCACTCTCTGATGACGAAAAATCAAAAATCGACTCAATGCTCGGCGGAAAGGATACTCCCGAAGAACTTCTCGTTCAGAATGCCGCCGCCGCCCTCACCGAAATTACTCAGTGTGCGGCTGTGGTAACAAATTCCGTTCCACGCTTCTCGGTCATATCAAAAGTTGAGGTAATACCAACAGGCAAACGACTCTATGTCATTCTCCTCATTACCTCAAACGGCAGTATCAAAAACAAAGCCTGCCGCCTTGAATTTGACCTCAATCACGAACAGCTCGATTTCTTTACTCATTATATAGAGGAAAATCTCAGCGGCGTTTCCGTTGAGGAGCTTTCCGAGGAAATGTTCGATAAAATGGTCGCCGCAGTCAGTGCCTACATGGTGTCTCTTTCACCGCTTGTCAAGGGCATCTGCGAACTCTCCGAAGACCTGCGCCAACAGGAGCTTACCGTTAGCGGCAGCGAAAAACTGCTCTCCTGCGAGGAGCTTGACAAAATGGAGGTCGTCCGCTTTATTGAACACAAAAACGGTCTCTCCGAACTGCTTGAAGAAACCTTCAGCGGCATTCAGGTAAAGTTCGGTCAGGAAAATAATACATTCGCTATCGGCAATTCAAGCCTGATAGTCTCAAAATACCGCAAAGGCGGCAAGGAAGTCGGTTCTCTCGGAGTAATAGGCCCTATGAGAGTTGACTATAAAAAGATCATTCCTTATGTCGATTACCTGACACAGAAAATATCTTCTCTTATGTCGGGTGAGGACGATGATGATATATCGGAAGATACAGAGACATAAACGAAAGGAGAACAACCAATGGAAAATAAAATAAATCCCGATGAGGAGCTTGACGAGGAATTAACTGACGACGATCTCGATGAGACCGCTGATGTTGATGATGACTTCGACGATGACTCCGATGACGAGGACGATGCTGCAAGCGAATACAACGATGCAGCAGTAAAAACTGAGGAACTTGAAAATGCCCTCGCAGAAGCAAATGACAAGTATATAAGACTTTTCGCAGAATATGACAACTACCGCAAAAGAACTGCAAAGGAAAAGACCGAAACTTATCAGAACGCTTCCGCTAAATGCATAGAAAATCTTCTCACTGTTATTGACAGCTTTGAACGCTCTCTTGAAGCTGAATGCTCCGACGAAAATTTCAAGAACGGTATGCAGCTTATCTGGGGTCAGCTCAAAGACTTCATGAATAAAATGAATGTGACTGAGGTCGAGGCTCTCGGAAAAGAGTTTGACCCGAATGTTCACAACGCTATCCAGCAGCTTGACGGTACTGACTATGCAAGCAATTATGTCTGTGCAGTCTACCAGAAAGGCTATATGCTCGGCGACAAGCTCATAAGACCTGCAATGGTCGCTGTTGCCGTCTGAACAATGCAAATAAACAAACCTTAATATGTATATTTAAATTTCCTTGCAGATACGCAAATCAAAGATTTGCTCCCTGCAATCGGCAAATAGTAAGCGCCAAAAAGATTTGTCGTTTACTATAATTAAAATTCGGAGGTAATTATTATGGCAAAAATTATTGGTATCGACCTCGGTACAACCAACTCATGCGTAGCAGTTATGGAAGGCGGCAATGCCGTTGTTATCCCTAACAATGAAGGTGCAAGAACAACTCCTTCCGTAGTCGCTTTCACAAATAACGGTGAGCGTCTCGTTGGTCAGGTCGCTAAAAGACAGGCTATCACAAACCACGACAGAACTGTTGCTTCTATCAAGAGACACATGGGTTCTGATTACAAAGTTACTATCGACGATAAAAAGTATACACCACAGGAAATATCAGCTATGATACTCCAGAAGCTCAAGGCTGATGCTGAAGCTTACCTCGGCGAGACTGTTACCGAGGCTGTTATCACTGTTCCTGCATACTTCACTGACGCTCAGAGACAGGCTACAAAGGACGCAGGTCAGATCGCAGGTCTTACTGTAAAGCGTATCATCAACGAGCCAACTGCTGCTGCTCTTTCCTATGGCATAGACAAGGAAGAAGAACAGATAGTTATGGTTTATGACCTCGGCGGCGGTACATTCGATGTTTCCATCATCGAAATGGGTGAGGACGTTCAGCAAGTTCTCGCAACCGCAGGCAACAACCGTCTCGGCGGCGATGACTTCGACCAGCGCATCATAAACTGGATAGTTGACGAATTCAAGAAGTCAGAGGGTATCGACCTCTCTGCTGACAAGATGGCTGCACAGAGACTCAAGGATGCTGCTGAAAAGGCTAAGATCGAGCTTTCTTCAACAACAACTTCAAATATCAATATCCCATTCATCACTGTTGATGCTACAGGTACACCTAAGCACCTCGACCTCACTCTTACACAGGCTAAGTTCAATGAACTCACAGCTGACCTCGTTGAGGCTACAATGGGCCCTGTAAGACAGGCTCTCAGCGACAGCGGTCTTGCTATCTCAGAGATCAACAAGGTTCTCATGGTCGGCGGTTCTTCAAGAATTCCGGCTGTTCAGGACGCTGTTAAGAAGCTCATCGGCAAAGACCCGTTCAAGGGCATCAACCCTGACGAATGTGTTGCACTCGGTGCTGCATATCAGGGCGGCGTTCTCGGTGGCGACGTTAAGAACGGTCTGCTCCTCCTCGATGTTACTCCGCTTTCTCTCGGTATCGAGACTGCCGGCGGCATCTGCACAAGAATGATCGAAAGAAATACCACAATTCCTGCAAAGAAGTCTCAGGTATTCTCAACATATGCTGACAATCAGCCTGCTGTTGATATCAACGTTCTTCAGGGTGAGCGTGAGTTCGCAAGAGATAACAAGCAGCTCGGTACTTTCCGTCTTGACGGCATCGCTCCTGCTCCAAGAGGTATCCCACAGATCGAAGTAACTTTCGATATCGACCAGAACGGTATCGTTCACGTTTCTGCTAAGGACCTCGGCACAGGCAAGGAACAGAACATCACCATCACTTCTTCAACAAATATGTCCAAGGACGACATCGACAAGGCTGTTAAGGAAGCTGAACAGTATGCTGCTGAGGACAAGAAGCGCCGTGAGGAAGTTGACACAAAGAATGAAGCTGAAAACCTCGTATTCCAGTGCGAAAAGGCTCTTACAGACTTCGGCGACAAGGTTTCTGCTGACGAAAAGTCCAACATCGAAAGCAAGTGTGCTGCACTCAAGTCTGCTATCGAGGCTAACAACTCATCTGAGATAAAGTCACTCAAGGAAGACCTCCAGAAGGCATTCTATGACCTTTCTGCAAAGATCTATCAGCAAGCTAACCCTAACGGCGGCGCAGAGGGAATTGACCCTTCACAGTTTGCTAACATGGGCGGCGCAGGTGCTGCTGACAACGGCGGTTCAAATGATGACGGCGTTGTTGATGCTGACTTCACAGAGGTTTAAGATATAATTACGGCAATTAAATAATACTGTAGGGGGTGCCGCCCTCGGCATCCCACTGACACCATGATTTCAACAGACAGGGAACACGAGGGCGTGCTCACTTACAACTCAATGTAATATTGCCAAGCATAGAATATTTCTCAGGGCGGAAAATCTCTCCGCCCTGTAAGTGCTTATATTAATTCGTAATTCGCCTGCCGTATTACGAATCACGGCTTCAGGAGAAAAAATATGCCTGAAAAAAGAGACTATTATGAAGTTCTCGGACTCCAGAAGGGCGCTTCCGAGGACGAGATAAAAAAAGCTTTCAGAAAGAAAGCAAGAGAAAATCATCCTGACCTTCACCCTGATGACCCTTCCTATGTTGAAAAGTTTCAGGAGATAAACGAGGCTAACGAGGTTCTTTCCGACCCACAGAAACGTGCAAGATATGACCAGTTCGGTCACGCAGGCATCGACCCGAGCTATGGCGGCGGCGGCGGTATGGGCGGCATGGGAGGCTTCTCAGGCTTCAGCGGCATGAGCGGAATGAGCGGCATGGACGATATCCTCGAAAATCTTTTCGGCGGCTTCGGCTTCGGTACTTCATCATCCTCCAAGCGTTCATCTGCAAGTTCTCCGAAACGTGGCTCTGATATCCACGCCGATGTCACACTCACTTTCATGGAAGCCTGTCACGGCAAGAAACAGCATGAACTCAAAGTCAACCGTATGTGTACCTGTGAGGCGTGCAGCGGTACAGGCTCGGACAAAGGCTCATCTACCGAAATATGTCCCGACTGTCAGGGCAGAGGTGCTGTCAAGGTCACTCAGAGAACTCCTTTCGGCATGATATCTTCATCAAAGCCATGTCCTCACTGCGGCGGCAAGGGCAAGATAATCAAGAACCCATGTACAAAATGCCGTGGCGTTGGCAGAATAAGAACACAGAAAACAGTCAGCGTTGATATCCCTGCCGGTATAGATGACAGACAGACTATCCGTCTCAGCGGTCAGGGCGACTGCGGTGCTAACGGAGGCCCGAATGGTGATATCCTTCTCTCTGTTCATGTAAAGTCTCATGAGCTGTTCAAGCGTGAGGATTATGACATACACTGCGAAATTCCTGTTACTTATATGAATGCCGTTCTCGGCGCTGAAATTATCGTTCCGACCATCGACGGCGATGTTAAGTATACCATTAACGAAGGCACTCAGACAGGTACGGTATTCCGCCTTAAAGGCAAGGGCATACAGCGTCTCCAGCGTACCGACAGGGGAGACCAGTATGTAAAGATCGTCGTTGAGATACCAAAAAATCTCACCAAAAAGCAGAAAGACCTCCTCAAAGAATTCGAGGACTCACTCTCTGAAAAGAACTACGAAAAGCGTCAGGGCTTCTTCGATAAGCTTAAATCAATGTTTGATAAATAATAAATAGCGGCTGCTAATAACAGCGATGCTTATACAGAAACTTTGTACTTATTATTGAGGGAAACCCTTTTGAAAAAGGGTTCTCCCTCAAACTCCCTTCCTAAAACTTTCAGTGTTAGTGGATGTCATACCTGACATATGTCAGGTATGATATCCACCCTAATATTAAAAGTCTTTGGAAAGGGGTTCGGGGAAGAACCTTTCCTCAGAAAGGTTTTCCCCGATAAATAGTAAAAACTTCTATATGAGTACCACCGTTATTAGCAGCCGTTTTTTTATTATAAAAACTTACCCGGTCTGGTGTCCGGATTGGGCGCAGTACCCCACGGATTGGCATTATCTTCGCTTTCCTTTGACAAAAATACGATAAGTATTACTATGCCGATAGTCGGGATAAGCGCAAACCAGAAATAATTGCCGCTCTTTCCAACGTCATGAAGCCGCCTTATTATCAGCGATATCGACGGAATTGCAAGTATTAAGAGCACTGCTGACAGCACAAGCGATGCTATTCCGACAAATCCGTATTTATCATTTTTTTCAGCATTCGCACTGAGTATATTTAGAATGTTGAATATTATTATTGTTATTACGCCTGTAAAAAGCTGTACCCACCAGAATTCGGAACGTGTCGAGCGTCCTTTGTAATTGAAGCAGTTGTTGAAAAATAACTTAATCGCATCAGCAAATCCGACATATCTCGGACTGCCGTCGCCCTCATTATATATAGGCAGGTCATATCTGCCACGCTTCAGCGGCTCGTCAAAATTCTCCTGATTTTCATATTCTGCCTGATTTCCGTAATTCTGACGGTCATCATACATTTCCACTCTGCTCTGCGGCTTTGCATTTGCTTCTGCATCCGTTGCAAAAAGGTCAGGCATATCAAAAACTTCCTTCTGCGGCTCCGGTTTTGTTATGGCAGCTCCGCATATACGGCAGAATTTCGCATTTTCTGATATCATGTTTCCGCATGATGTACATTTCATATCCGTGTCCCCCTATAACATTTTAGTAATTTTATTTTACCACAGCCTGCATCGTTTGTCAAGAAAAACAGCACCCTGAATATTCAGAGTGCTGAATTAACTCAATATGTACCTCTGCCCGGATTTGGTGCAGGTCCCCACTGATTAGCACACGGCTGACTTGCCATGCAGGTGAATACAAGAAGAATGATACTGCCTACCCACGGAATAAACGTTATGAAATACATCCAACCGCTTTTGCCGATATCGTGAAGTCGTCTTACTGTAATTGCAAGTGACGGAATTATAATAGCAAGATAGAAAATAACTAATATTATCATTGCAAATGCAAATCCGCCGCCTGTTGAATTACGTGAGTAGTCTATTGAAGCTGCCTCAATGCTAATGAATAATCCAAATGCAAAAGATACTATAAACATGAAAAGCTGTACCCACCAGTATTCCGAACGTGTTGAACGTCCGCTGAAATTGGTGTAATTCTTGAAGAAAAGCTTTATTGCCTCGCCGAAACCGACATATCTCGGACTGCCGAAGCCTTCGTTATACATAGGCATACCCATGCCCATTCCCATTGCTCCGTACTGCTGATTGCCGTACTGCTGGTTTCCATACTGCTGCTGACCGCCGTACTGCTGGTTACCATACTGCTGCTGACCGCCGTACTGCTGATTACCGTACTGCTGCTGACCGCCATACTGCTGGTTTCCATACTGCTGCTGACCGCCGTACTGCTGATTACCGTACTGCTGCTGACCGCCGTACTGCTGGTTACCGTACTGCTGCTGACCGCCATACTGCTGGTTTCCGTACTGCTGCTGACCGCCATACTGCTGATTGCCGTACTGCTGTTGTTCCTGATTATAGCTGTTCTGTGTATTTACATTGTCGCTCATACCTGCATTCGGTGAGGAAATATCAAGCATACCGCCGTTGTCTTTGGACAGATTTATTCTGCCGTCAGACTCCTCGACAGCCGCACCGCATTCCTCGCAATATCTTGCACCAACCGGTATTTCATTACCGCAAAATTTACATTTCATATATTAATCCTCCCCAAAATTATTATTTTGTAGTTTCATTTTATCACAAGTTTATGTTTTTGTCAAGAAAAAAAACAAGGCAAAATATTGAAATAATTAGGGCAACACCGCACAAAGATTGTGCGGCAGAAACGCAGTTAGATTTTTCGTCAGATTGTACAGAAATTTTGCAGGCATACTGTCGTATGGCAAAGAATTTCTGTGCAAGATGACGGAAAAGATACAAGTTTATGACGTACAAAGTCGTCAGACGTGCTTTGTGCGGTGTTGCCTTAGAATTACATATACCTCTGTTTCTGTTCAGGCGCAGGTCCCCATTGATTGTCGCCCTTGCTCGGCAGACAGTATACCACTATGGGAGCGAGAAATAATAAGCTCGCCACATATTCAAGTGATGACGGAAGATACTCTGTGAGAAAGAGCGATGCCGTAGGAATGAGGACAAGCCATCCCGAAAGCCCGATATCATGAAGCCGCCTTACCTGAAGCGAGAGCATCGGAAGAAATATTCCAAACGTGAAAATGATTACGCATATGCCCCATACGGTCAGTGAGCCGACAAAGCCTGAAATGAAATTATCCCACGAGCTGAATATGAATTTGGTATTGCCTGCGCACCACGCTATGAACGGCACGGTCAGCAGAACATAAATCATAAATACTGCAAACTCTGCAAGCCAGAATTCCGAGCGTGTTGAGCGCCCTTTGAAATTGGCATAGTTCTTGAAGAAAAGCTTTATTGCATCGATAAATCCCACGTATTTCGGACTTTTCAGACCGTCGTTCATGTTCATTGCAGGGTTTGGCTGATTATAGCCGTACTGCGGCTGACTGTTCTGCATTGCCATATTCGGCTGACCGTTATACTGTGGCTGACCGCTTGGCATACCCATATTCTGCGGCTGATTATATGGCATACCGAAATTATTCTCCGTCACCGCCATGCCGCACTTGCCGCAGAACTTAGCACCGTCCTTTAGCTCATTTCCACAATTTGTACATCTCATATAAACCACTCCTCAATTATACTATACAGCTTGATTTTACCATGTTTTTCGTGTTTTGTCAAGAAAAACAAGGGCGGCCAATGGTCGCCCCTACAAAGTTTTAATTATAATGTAAGCTCCGAAACAAGGTCAAGCAGATACTTCTGTATCTCCAGTGCATCAAGGTTCGTTATGCCGTCTCTGCCCACAACATCGCCGTTTGTCATGCCCTGACGTGTCATATGTGAACTGTCACTGCCGTTTATTCCGAATTTATCAGGATTTACCATAGACTGCATAATAAGCACTACGTCCGACATATTTACCTTGCCGTCACAGTTTGCATCGCCTGCCATGCTGTCCGTTATTTCCACGGAAACAGTTGTGGTCGTTGTGGCAGTCGTCACAGTAGTTGTAGTCGTGGTCGTGGTCGTGGCAGTAGTTGTTGTCACAGTAGTAACCACGGGCTTTTCCTTGACATATGCCGTATAATTCATAACGCCTGAACTCTGTCCGTTTGTGCCGAGAGTTACATTTTCGCCTGCCTTGAAGTCACGGCTGTAGATATTGAACGTCCTTTCAGCCGAGCTGTCGGTTATGGTGAGAGTCTCCCATGTATTCGTGTATGCGCCGAGCCATGACGGAATATTCGTCACTCTGCTGTCAATTGCAACATATACCGTAACATCAGCCAAAGCCGTGAACTGTGCAAGGTCTGCATCTGTATTCTTTGAGTCGCAGGCTGTGATGATATGCTCTGAACCTGCAAGAGTCTGTGGGAGTGCCGTTACCGCAAAATCACGGTCGCCGAAAGCCTTGTCATAGACCTTTGCATTCTCTGCAACTGACCATGCTGAACCGTATGTATAGTCCAGAACACCGAAATTGCTGATAAGAGCGCTTGTTATTCCGATATCGGTCGGCTGAGTCGTGCCCTGACTGCCGCTTGTTGCCAAACCTGTATTGTAAGCCTTGTTCTGCATTCTGCCTGCGTATGCCATGACCTCATTCTTTGCGGCATCTGCGGACTGTACATTATACGAGCCGTATATCTTTGAGCTGTCGGTGTCGAAGTTGTCATAGCCGTCGCCGCCCTGTTTCAGGTTGTTGATATATGCCTTGTCATTGCGGCTGTTCACGGTCTGATATGCAAGACCGCTTCCCATATTACAGCTTACGAATTTGTCTCCGTATGACTTGATAGTGCCCGAATATGCGTCACTTCCGATGTTTTCTGCATCAAGCGGGAGATTTGTCTTTTCAAAATAGTTTGCCTCGGAGAATATCTTCGAGTTGTATGAAGCGCCTATACCGTACTGCTTGTTGTTGGTGAAGTAGTTGTTATAGCTGTGGATATGGGCATTTCTTGCACGAGGGTTACGTGACTCCGTGCCGTTGAACCAGTTGTGGTGATAGGTTATCCAGTCCTGAAAATGGTTTGTGCCGCCTCCGACGAGTGATGTCTTGTGGCAGTTCGTGTAGACATTGTAGGAAATCGTGACATATTCAGACCATTTGATATCAGTTGAGCCGTCGCCGTCTGCCTTATCGTCATCGACAATGCCGTTTCCTGCGAACCGGTTATAGCCCGATTCGAGAGAGTTATTGTGTACCCAGATATGAGCCGAACGGTTATCGTCCGAGCCTGTCATTGATATGCCGTCGTCCGGATATTTGCCGAGCCACAGGTTGCGTACCTCAATGCTCTTGCATCGTTTCATCTCAAATCCCCATTTATCGAGGTTTGCATCATAGCCTATACCCTCGATGGTAACGTTTTCTGCGTTCTGGAGATAGAGCATACTTGAGCCGTCATTCTGCTGACCGTCATTAGCCTTTGCGCCTGAAGGAACTCCCACATTGCCGATAAAACGGAAAACAACGTTGCTCGGCTTTGCGCTGTAGAAGATGTTATACAGACCTGTTTTGCCGCCGTAGGTTATAGTATCCTTGTTTGAGTTGGTGACATAGATGACCTGAACGCCTGATTTCAGCGTACCGTCGTTGTTGTATGCGCCCACGCCCGATGATGTATTGAAATGAGCATAGCCGCTTCTGTCATAAGCCATAGTCTTTACCGTACACTCTGCCGAACCCGATGAACCCTCGATTTTCAGGGTATATTCGGTATTGCCTTTCAGTCCCGCTATATCGGCACGGGAACTGCGGATAAGCTCCGAGTCTGCCTGAACGAAGTCTGAACTGCCGCTTGGAGCATAGCTTATTTTTACATTACTGCCGATTTTTGAGCTGTCCCATTCGACATAAGCTTCCTCGAACCAGCCGCCGCAGGTCTTTATGGCATCGCTTACGGAAGGTGTGATATCCGACTGCTGACCTGACTGTGACTGCTCTGAACTTCCCGAAGAATAGAGGAAAGACGGTGACCAGTTCTTCATGTAATTTTCAAGCTTTATATTATTTGCATCGTTTGCGGAGAGGGTATGTCCCTTGCGTCTTGAGAGGTCAACAGACTGACCGTTTGCAAGCTTTGTGCCGTATTCCTTGAAGCCGTCAACAGTTTCAGGCTGTACGCCGCTCATTGAAGTCCAGCCTTCGGGAGTTATCATATTGCCGTTTGCAAGGGTGGTATTGATGAACATGACCTTAGCCGACTGTCTCCACGGTCTGCCGAGATATCCCGTAGAAACCGTAAGATCCGGATTTGCAGTTACCTTGCAGTTCGAGAAAAGATAGCCTGTATCGTCATTGTTCTCGTCACGTTCAGCGGTGATATATCCTCCGAGAGAACCACTGCTGTAACCCTTCCAGCGCAGTTCACAGCTATCAAAAACAGCCGCACAGTCGCCGAAGATATAGTCGGTCTGACCTTCTATAAGGCAGTTTTTATAGTACTGAGGTGAAGCGCCTGCATAGAGAGTATCCTGACTGCTGAGGAACTTGCAGTTGAGAAATTCACAGTAGCCTGCATCTGCCGAGAGAGCCGCAGCACGTTCTGTCTGGGATTTAGCCTGAACATCTGTAAAAGCATTTCGTCCCACAGTGAGAGTCTCGTTAGTACATTCAACGCCGTCGGCAACTTCCTCACTGGTCATATAGCGGTTGAAGGAGTTCTCGAAAACGATATTCTCCGCCCTGAAATTAGTTGCCTTGCTCCAAAGCTGAACGGTAGCTCCCCAACGGTAATTAGCCACATTCTTAGCCGATTTTGACATAGCGGCATTTGCATCGTAATAGCCCTTGGAGTTTGCGCTGTAGTATTTATAGCCAATGCCGTAGTACCATGTGAGGACTGCATCGCCCTTTGACGGTTCGTCGTTGATGAATGTTATGTACGGTGTCTGGACGATCACCTGCTGTCTGTACGTGCCGGGAGCAATGTGGATAGTTACACGCTGTTCCTCGCTTGTCGGGTTGAGACTTGCGGCTTTGTTGACTGCATCCTGAACCGTTGAGAAGTTGTTCTGCCTGCCTGAGTAGCCTACATAGAGGTCGGTGCCTGCCGCATATGCTCTTGCTGACGGAAATGTCAGCAGTACGGCAAGAAGTACCGCAAATGCTGTAAATGCCGCATAAATCCGCTTTGAATTTTCAGATAGTTTTATTAACATTCTTTACACTCCTTTGGATAGATTATCGTGTAATTATATTATATATTGTATACTCCCGAAATTCAATGATTTATAGTATCATATTTATGACTGAAAATATCCCGACACAAAAACGTAGGGGATGCCGGTCTCACCTGTCGGCTCGGTCGG